>JAIXVH010000325.1 GCA_027483125.1 Acetobacteraceae bacterium
GGCCGCCGAACTGGAAGCGGAATTCCAGCGCCTCGGCCCCGACACCGTCGCTGCCGTGTGCGCGGAAACCGTGGTCGGCGCGACTCTCGGCTGCGCAGCACCCGTGCCCGGCTATTTCCGCGCCATCCGTGACATCTGCGACCGCCACGGCGCGCTGCTGATCCTGGACGAAGTCATGTCCGGCATGGGCCGCTGCGGCACGCTGCACGCCTGGGAAGCCGAGGGCATCACGCCCGATATCCAGGTCATCGCGAAGGGGCTGGGTGGCGGCTACCAGCCCATCGGCGGCATCCTGGCCACGGATCGCGTCGTAGCCCCCATCCGCGCGGGTTCCGGCGCCTTCATGCATGGCCATACCTATCAGGCGCACCCCATGGCCTGCGCCGCCGCACTCGCCGTGCAGCGCGTGATCGCGGAGGAGGATCTGCTCTCCAACATCAACAGCATGGGCGCGCGGTTGGAAGCGGGCCTGACCGAGCGGCTGGGCAACCACGCCCATGTCGGCGATCTGCGCGGCCGCGGCCTGTTCTGGGCGGTGGAGCTGGTGGCGGATCGCGGCACCAAGGCGGTGTTCGACCCCGCGCGCAAGCTGCATGCGCGCGTGGGCGCGGAGGGCTACAAGCGCGGCCTGGGCTGCTACCCGATGGGCGGGACCATCGATGGCAGGCTCGGCGACCATGTCATTCTCGCGCCGCCCTACAACGTCACGGCGGCCGAGATCGACATGATCGTGGAGCGCTTCGGCGACGCGGTGGAAGCCGCGATCAACGCAGGTTGAAGCGGTCGTTCGGCAGGGTGCGCTCGACCGCGGCCGGCGGCACGGCGGGCGGGAAGGCGGCCAGCCACAATACCCCGCCCGCCGCCGCGCAGAGCAGCAGGAACACCAGCAGCAGGATGGGACGGCGGAACATCGGCCAAGGGGTCTTTCGGAACCGGTTGCGCGGTGTGCTAGACGCTGTGTGACGTGTCAATCAACCTGGCCCAGCAGGACGCGCCCCTGCCTGTATCCGCAGCGCCGCAGCGCAGCGTCGTGCTGGTCGGCATGCCCGGCGCCGGCAAGACCAGCATCGGCCGCCGTCTGGCCGCGCGCCTGCATCTGCCCTTCCTGGACGCCGATCACGAGATCGAAACCGCAGCCGGCATCCCCATCACCGAGATCTTCGCGCGCTATGGCGAAGCGCATTTCCGCGATGGCGAGCGCCGCGTGATCGCGCGGCTGCTGGCCGGCCCGCCAGTGGTGCTGGCCACCGGCGGCGGCGCCTTCGCCGATGCCACGACGCGCGCTGCCATCCGCGCGGCGAACTGCACCTCTGTCTGGCTGCGCTGCAGCTTGCCGGTGCTGCTGCGCCGCGTGCAGGGGCGTGAGCACCGGCCGCTCTTCCTGAACCAGAATCCGGCCGATGTGCTGGAACGCCTGGCCCAGGCCCGACACCCGCTTTTCGCCCAGGCCGACATCACCGTGGATTGCTCCGACGAACACCCCGACCAGACCATGCGCCGCGTGGAGCACGCGCTGCGCGAGCACCAGGCGCCGGCACGGCTGCATGTGCCGCTGGGCGGCCGCGGCTACCCGATCGTGATCGGCCCGGGCCGGCTGGAACGCGCCGGCGTGGAGCTGGCGGACAGCCTGCCCGGCCGGCGCTGTGTGGTGATCTCGGATGAAAGCGTGGCTGGGCTGCATCTGCCGCGGTTGCGCGCTGGCTTGGTCGCGGGCGGTTTCGACATCATCGCCGAATTGCTGGTGCCGCCGGGCGAGGGCAGCAAATCCTTCGCGCAGTACCAGCGCCTGGTGGATGCGGTGCTGGCCGCGCGCGCCGATCGGCGCACGGCGGTCATCGCGCTCGGCGGCGGCGTGGTGGGTGACCTGGCCGGCTTCGTCGCCGCCAGCGTGCTGCGCGGCCTGCCCTTCGTGCAATGCCCGACCACGCTGCTCGCCCAGGTGGACAGTTCTGTCGGCGGCAAGACCGGCATCAACACTGTTCATGGCAAGAACCTGGTCGGCGCCTTCCACCAGCCGCGCGCGGTGCTGGCCGATGCCGATGCGCTGGCCACGCTGCCGCCGCGCGAATTGCGCGCCGGCTGGGCGGAGGTGGCCAAGCACGGCCTGTTGCAGGGCGCCTTGTGGGAATGGTGCGAGGCGCATGGCCCCGCCGCCATCGCTGGCGACCCCGCCGCGCTGACCTATGCCGTGCTGGAATCCTGCAAGCTGAAATCCGCCGTCGTTGCCGCCGATGAATTCGAGGAAGCGCCCGATGGCGGCCGCGCGCTGCTGAACCTGGGCCACACCTTCGGCCACGCGCTGGAGGCCGAATGCGGCTATGACGGCAGCCTGCTGCACGGGGAGGCCGTGGGCCTGGGCCTGGGCCTGGCCGCCATGCTCTCCGCGCGGCTCGGGCTTTGCGCGCAGGAATGGCCGGGCCGCGTGCTGTCGCACCTGCAATCCGTGGGGCTGCCGGCACGGCTGGCCGACCTGCCGCGCGGCTTCTCGACCGATGCGCTGATCGGCCGCATGCGCGCCGACAAGAAGGCGCGCGAGGGCGCGCTGCGCTTCATCCTGATGCGCGGCGCCGGCGAATGCCACACCGCCGACGGCATCGACGAAGCCGCGGTGCGCGCGCTGCTGCATGACGAAGGCTGCGCGCCATGAGCCTCACCCTGCGCCTGCCGCCCGAGACCGACAGTGTCACCCGCCTGCTGGACGCGCTGGAAGGCTTCGCCGAGGAACACGACATCCCGATTGCCGCCATGGCGCGGCTGAACATCCTGGCTGATGAACTTGCCGCCAATGTCGTGATGCACGCCAAGGGTGCCACGCATCTGGAGGCCAGCCTGCACCACATACCCGGCCAGCTCACCTTCATCCTGGCCGATGATGGCGCGCCCTTCGACCCGCTGGCCCAGGCCGCGCCCGACACCACCGCCCCTGTCGGGGAGCGTGATGTCGGGGGCCTTGGCATCCATCTTGTGCGGCAGATGGCAAGCAGCGTGGAGTACCGCTACGAATCCGGCCGCAACATCCTGACACTGACGCTGGCCGACAGCGCCAAGTGACGGCACAATCACCCTGAATTGAGGAACCACCCGATGCAGATCACCAAGTCCGACACCGCCGGCATGACCGTCGCCATCCTCGATGGCCGCCTGGACACCGCGACCGCGCCCGCAGCCGAGGGCGAATTGATGGCGATGCTCGCAGCACCCGGCCTGGTGCTGGACATGACCAAGGTGCGCTATGTGTCGTCGGCCGGCCTGCGCCTGCTGCTGAAGATGGCCAAGGAAGCCAAGGGCAAGGGCGCGAAATTCGCGCTGGTCGCGCTGCAGCCGGCGGTGCGCGAAGTGTTCGAGATCTCGGGCTTCGACAAGATCATCCCCTCCTTCGCCACCGTGGCAGACGCCACCGCGGCCTGACCACAGGCCATGGCCGGGCTCGAGCTTGCACGCGCGGGCCTGGCGGAACTGGCAGGGCTTGCCCCATCCCCGGTGCTGGATGCGCGGCTGGACCGCGCGGCCGTGCTGATCGACGCCATCACCGCGCCGCCCTCACTGAATGATCCCGGCTGGGCGGCGCTGCTGGACGCGGCGACCGTGCAGGAAACCCAGCTGTTCCGCGCGCCGCGGCAGATGCAGCGCCTGGCCGATGCGCTGCCCGCGCAACTCGCCGCCGCGCGCGCCGAAGGCCGGCCGCTGCGCATCCTCTCCGCCGGTTGCGCCACCGGCGAGGAGGTCTTCACCCTGGCCGCCATCGCGCAGCAGGCATCGCTGGACGCGGCGCCCGGCACGGTGATCGAGGTGGTGGGCCTGGACATCTGCCGCCCCGCCTTGGCCAGTGCCGAGCAGGGGCGCATCGGCCCGCATCTGGGCGCGCCGCTGGCCTCGGTGCCGGTGCGCTATCTGCCATGGCTGGCAGGGCCAGGGGGTGCGCCGCACCCGCATGCGGCGCTGCGCCGCGCCGCGCGGTTCCGCCGCGCCACGCTGCTGGCGCCGCCGGATGAGCTGGGCGGTTTCGATGTCATCCTGTGCCGGAACGTGCTGATCTACATGACCGACCCGGCACGCGCGCGCGTTGTGGATGCGCTGTCGCGGCATTTGCGCCCCGGCGGCGTCCTGGGCCTGGGCCCCACCGACGACACGCCCGCGGCACCCTTCGCGCGCCTGGGGGAGGGCCTGTACCGCCATGGCTGAGCGCCTGTTCCGCCCGCCGGTGCTGCGCCGCCTGCCCGATGGCTGGATGGGCTTCCATGACGGCCAGGCCTGGCCGGTGCGCGACCCCGGGGGCGCCGCCGATGCCGTGGGCGCCACCTGGTTCTTCACCGGTGAGGCTTTGCTCGTCGAACCACCCGATGGCGAGCTCTGCGCCCTGCCTGCGCGGCCAGCGCCGCCGCCTTTGCCGTCGCTGCCCATGCCGCATCGGGCGGCCGCCGCGCCCGTTCTGCCGGGCATGCGGCTTGGCGCCCATGTCGTGCCGCGCGCGGCATTGTGGCGCCTGGTGCCGATGCCCGGCGTCACGCCGCTGCCCTTCGCACCGCCGGGCGTGATGGGGCTGGGGGTGTCCCAGGGCTTCGCCGCGCTGGTGCTGGATGGCGCCGCGGATGCGCCGCTGCTGGCGCTGCTGTCGGTGCAGGGCCGCATGGTCGGGCTGCCCTGCGTGGATGCGCGCCCGGATGCCGATGCCGGCACGCTGGACATCATGCCCGCCGCCGCGCTGGCGCTGGCCCCGCCGCTGCCCGAGGCGCGCCCCGCACCGCCGGCGCCCGAAACCGCCTTGGTGCTGGCCGATGCCGGCGGCATCACCTTGGCGCTGCCGGCATTGGCGATCGACGCCGTGCTCCCGCCCATGCTGCCCGCGCCGCCGCCCGGCGATGCCGGCGGGCGCATCCGCGGCGCGGTGTCGCATCGCGGCCAGGTGCTGCCTGTGGTCGATGGCGGCCAGGCGCTGGGCGGCCCGCCGGCCTTGGGCTTCGAGCCGGTGCCGCTGCTGCGCCTGGGCGCGGTGGCGGTGGCGGTGGCGTTGGTGCGCGGCCTGCGCCGCCTCCCCGAAGCTGCGCTGACCGCGCCTGGCGCCGGCCCCGTCATCGCCACCGCCTGGCCCGATGGTGCGGCGGTGCCGGTGCTGGACCCGGCCTTCCTGGCGCGGCTTTCATGAGCAGCCTGTCGGTCCTGGTGGTGGACGACAGCGCCTTCATGCGTCTGGCCTTGCGCCGGATCATCGAGGCCGCTGGCGATCTGCGCGTGGTGGGGGAGGCCGCGAACGGCGCCGCCGCGCTGGACCAGGTGCAGCGACTGACGCCCGATGTCGTGGCCATGGACATCGAAATGCCCGGCATGGACGGGCTGGAGGCGACGCGGCGCATCATGGCTGGCCGGCTGCCGCCGGCGATCGTGATGGTCAGCCACCACACCACCGAGGGTTCGGCCATGGCGCTGGCCGCGATGCAGGCCGGCGCCGCCGACTGGGTGTGCAAGGACAGCGATCTGGGTGGGTTGGATTTTGGCCATCTCGACCGCGAATTGCCGGCGCGGCTGCGGCATTGGGGGCATGCGCATCGCGCCGCGCGCCCGCCCTTGCTGCCGATCGCGCCGGTGCTGGAAGCGCGGCGCGACGCGGCGCGGCCGGAGGTGGTGGCGATCGGCGCCTCGACCGGCGGGCCGGAGGCGCTGGCGGCGCTGCTGGCCACGGCTGGGCGGCTGTCGGTGCCGCTGGTGGTGGCACAGCACATGCCCGCGCGCATGGCGGCCGACCTGGCCCGCGCGCTGGCGCTGCGCAGCGGCGGTGACGTGGTGGTGGCCGAGCAGGGCGCGCCGCTGCGCCCCGGCTTCGCGCATGTGATCCCGGGCGAGCAGGATGGCGCGCTGCTGCGCACCCCGGATGGGTTTTCGCTGCGCCTCGCGCCCCATGCGCACCCGGCGCATCCTTCGGTGGATGTGCTGTTCTCCTCGGTGGCGATGGCCGCGCGCGGGGCGGTGGGCGTGGTGCTGACCGGCATGGGCCAGGATGGCACGCAAGGCGCGCTGGCCATGGCCAGGCGCGGCTTTTCATTGCTGGCGCAATCGCCGGAAAGCTGCGTGGTGCCGGGCATGCCAGGGGCGGTTCTGGCGGCGGTGCCGGGGGTGGAGAGCGCGGACCCGGCGGGGTTGGGGGCGATGTTGCGGGGGTTGGTGGGGTAGCGCATCCATCCGCGCTGCCGGCGCGTATTCCCGCCATGCTGCCCCACCTCATCCGCCTCGCCGCCATCATCCCGATCACCGCCGGCCTCGCCGGCGCAGTCACCGGCACGGGCTTCCTGTCCGAGGCGGCAGGCCCCGCCACCAGCAGCCATCTGCGCTACCTGTCGGGCCTGCTGCTGGGCCTGGGGCTGGCCGCGCTGTGGTGCGCGCAGGCTCTGCCGCAGCGGCGCGCGGTATTCACCCTGGTCTGCGCCGTGGTGGTGCTGGGCGGCGTCGCGCGTGCACTGGGCTGGGTGGTCGATGGCGCGCCGCCCTGGCCGCATCGCCTGGCGCTGCTGATGGAACTGGGCGTGGTGCCGGGCTTGTGGTGGGCCTCGCGCCGCTGAACCCCGGATACGCCCCCTGGCGCCACGCCCCCGGCCACGTGCATGCTGTGCGTGATGGACGCCGAACTTCTCGCCGCCTTCCTGCCCGAATGGCAGACCGCCTGCACCGCGCTCGCGGCC
>JAIXVH010000423.1 GCA_027483125.1 Acetobacteraceae bacterium
CAAGGATGGTGTGAACGCCTATGCCTCCGGCATGCACAATAATTCCAACATCCCCATCGAGATGATCGAGGCGCAGATGCCGCTCTCCATCACGCGCTATGCGTTGCTGCCGGGCACCGCGGGCGATGGACAGTATCGCGGGGGCTTGGGCCTGGTGCGCGAATGGCGTGTGGATGCGGCGCGCTGTCTGTTCACCTCCAACATGGACCGCTTCCACTCAGCACCCTATGGCCTCGCCGGCGGCACCGCGGCGGCACCCGGACGGCAGATGCTGCTGCGCGACGGCAAGGCCACCGACATCCCGCCGAAATCCGACAATATCCCGCTGGTGAAGGGCGACATATTGCGCCTGGAAACCTCGGGCGGCGGCGGCTTCGGCGCGCCCGATGCGCGCGATGCCGCCACACGCGAGACCGACCGGCGCATGGGCTATGTTTGACCCCAGCCAGCACCGCCTGGCCCCGCAACGCTGGTTCGAGGATTTCGCGCTCGGAGAAATCTTCAACCTGCCCAGCCGCACCATGACGGATGGCATTTTCGCGGCCTTCCAGGCCGCCTCGGGCGACAACCACCCGATCCATTATGATGCCGAATTCTGCCGCCGGCATGGCATGCCGGGGATGCTGGCGCATGGCTACCAGGTGGCGATCCAGTCCTGTGCCGGGGCGGGGCTGTTCCCCTTCATGGTGGAGGAATCGCTCAAGGCTTTCCTCGATCAATCGACGCGATTCCTGGCACCGGTCTTTGTGGGCGATACGCTCTATCCGCGGCTGATCGTGGCCGAACTCACGCCGCAGCGGACAACCGGGGTGCTGGCCATGCGCAGCGAAATCCACAACCAGAAGGGCGTGCTGGTGATGGATGGCACGCAGCGTTATCTGCTGCGCCGCCGATGATGGAGACACTCCCCGCGCTGGTGCTTTTTGCGCTGGTGATGTCGGGCACGCCGGGGCCGAATGTGCTGATGATCGCGGCAGCGGCGGCCAGCCATGGCGTGCGCGCGACCTGGCCGCATAATCTCGGCATCGCCATCGGCTTCGGCGCGATGCTGTTCGTGGTGGGGCTTGGCATCGGCGCGCCGCTGCATGCCAATGCGACGGCGCATGCGGTGATGCGCTGGCTGGGGGCCGCCTGGCTGCTATGGCTCGCTTGGAAGATCGCGACCGCTCCGCCACCCGACACCGCCGGCGCCCGCCCTCCCCTGGGCTTCTGGGGTGCCGCCGCCTTCCAGTGGATCAACCCCAAGGCCTGGATGATCTGTGCGGCGGCGAGTGCCACGCATGTCCGCCCCGATGCGCCCCTGCTGCCGCAGGTGGCCTTGATCGGTGCCGTCTTCGTGTTGGCCTGCATACCCTGCAACTGGGCCTGGGCGGCTTTCGGCGCGGCGATGGGGCGCTGGCTGCGCGAACCGGCCAGGCTGCGCATCTTCAACATCACCATGGCGCTGTTGCTCGTGCTCAGCCTCTGGCCGATGCTGCGCGGATGATCCGATATGATTTGGCCGGGCGCACGGCGCTCGTCACCGGTGGGGCTTCGGGCATCGGGCTCGCCTGCGTGCGGCAATTGGCGCGAGCCGGCGCGCGTGTGGCGGTGAACCACCTGGCCGATGATGCGCGCGCGGCCGAGACGCTGGCGGGCCTGCACGCCGAGGGGCTGGATGTGATCGCAGCCCCTGGCGATGTCGCCGATGCGGCCGATGCCGCGCGCATGGTCGATGCCGCGGCCCTGGCATTGGGCCGGCTGGATTATCTGGTGAACAATGCCGGCACGCCGGGCACGCGCACCTCCATCCCGCCCGCAGCGCTCGAGCGCATCACCGAGGAATTATGGGATGCCGTGCTGGAGGTGAATCTGCGCGGCGTGTTCCGTTGCGCCAAGGCGGCCGCGCCGCATCTGACGGCAGCGGGCGGTGCGATGGTCAACATCGCCTCCATCGCCGGGCTGCATTCGCCGGGGTCGTCGATGGCCTATGGCGCGACCAAGGCCGGCGTGATCTCGCTGACCAAGAATCTCGCGCGCGGGCTGGGGCCGGCGGTGCGCGTGAACGCCGTGGCCCCCGGCGCGGTGGACAGTTCCTGGACGGTGGAATGGTCCAACCAGGAACGCGCCATGTCGATCGAGGCGGCGGCGCTCAAGCGCCGCTGCACCACCGATGACATTGCCGAAGTGGTGGTCTTCCTGCTGGCGGGTGCCGCGGCGGTGACGGGACAGACGGTCGTGGTGGATGCCGGGCTGACGCTTTAGCGCCCGAGATCTTCCGGCCAGAGATCGGCCTCGGAAAAGCCCAGCGCCTGGCATTCCGCCGCGCGCAGCGGCGCCTCCAGGCGGGAATAGAATTCGTCCAGTTGCGGAGGCTTCACACCGGCCTGAGAGAGCATCGCATGCGCCTGGCCGCGATGGTGAATGGCATGCTGGAAGATATGCAGCAGCAGCCTGTCGCAGCGTTCCTCCTGGATGCGATGCCCGCGATGGACCCGGATGATGCGATCGAGCGCGGCATCATCGAGGGCATCGCAGAAGCCGCAGAGGCGCCGATCGACCGCGGCCTGGGCCGCCTGGAGTTCCGCAACGCTGCGGCATGGCATGCGTTCGGCGAAGGCCGCGGGGCCGAGCGTGCCGCCCTCCAGCGCATCCACATAGAAATGGTCGATGATCAGGATGTGGTTGAGCGTGGCGCGCAGCGAGGGAAAGAAGCCGCTGCGCGGAGCCTCCCACGCCGCCTGCGTCAGCGCCGCGCAGGCGTTCAGCAGGCGGTGATTGGCCCAGGCATTGTTCTGCGCCTGGGCGCGCATCAGCCGCGCAGCCGGATTCATCCGATGGCCGCGATGCACTCGATCTCCAGCAGGAAATCGGGCACCGGCAGCGCGGTCACGATACAGGTGGTGCGCGCGGGCAGGTTGTCGGCCGGAAACGCCGCGGCGTAGAGGCGGTTCATCTCCGCCACATCGGTCGCCCGCGTCAGCAGCACATTGCATTTCAGGATGCGCGTCATGTCGGTGCCGGCATCGGCCAGCACGCGGCGCATATGCTCCATCACGCAGGCGAATTGCGCGGCGAAGCCGGCGGGCACTGTGCCATCGGGCAGCATCGGCCCCAGGCCCGAGACATAGAGCGTGCCGGCATGGCCCACTGCGATGGAAAAGGGCGGGTATGCCCGGCCCGTGGTCGGTGTCGCGTAGCGTGTGATCTTTTCCATGTTCGGCACGCTACACGCCGGGCGCGGGGCCGTGCAAACTGTGCGCATGATCGACACCGAACGCTTCATCCAGGACCTGCAGGAACTGCGCCAGATCGGCGCCTATATGACCGGCGTGCACCGGCCGACCTATGGCCGCGACGACATGCTCTCCCGCCATTGGCTGATGGATCGCATGCGCGAATGCGGGCTGGAGCCCAGCATCGACGGCATCGGCAATGTGCTGGGCAAGCACCCCGGCCCTGGCAAGAAGCTGCTGGTGGGCAGCCATATCGAAAGCCAGAACCAGGCCGGCTGGCTGGATGGCGCACTCGGCGTGGTGGCGGGTGTCGCGCTGGCGCGCGCGGGGCTGCCGGTGGATGTGATTGCCTGCGCCGATGAGGAGGGGCACTTCATGTCCTTCCCCGGCAGCAAGAGCCTGCTCGGCATCCTGACCGAGGAGGAGATCGACGCCGCGCGCAACCGCTACACCGGCCAGCCCTTGCGCGAAGCCCTGGCGGAAGCAGGGCTGGCGGGCGTGCCGCGCCCTGCCCTGGACCCCACGCGCTACAAGGGGTTTTTCGAGCTGCATATCGAGCAGGGCACGCAGCTGGAAGGCGCTGGCCTGCGCGCGGGCGTGGTGACCGGCATCGTCGCCATCTGGCAATGGCGGATCGAGATTCTCGGCATGCAGGACCATGCCGGCGGCACCACCATGGCGGAACGCAAGGATGCGGGTCTGACCGCGGTGCGGCTGCTGGCGGCGATCGATGCCGAGTTCCCGAAGCATGTGGGCGAGCGCACCACCTGGACCTGCGGGCGGATCGCACTCGACCCGGGTGCGGCCTCGATCATCCCCGGCCGCGCGGACATTCTGTTCCAGTTCCGCGATATCGAGGTGGCGACGCTGGAACGGCTGGAAGCCGTGCTGCGCCGGCTGATCCAGGAGAGCAACCGCCGCGAGCGCTGCCATGCGACGCTGCATGCCATGTCGCTGTCCAAGCCCGCGCTGTGCGACGAGGTGATTCAGGAATGCCTGGCGGCCTCAGCGGAAAGCAACGCACCCGGCCTGTGGCGGCACATGCCGTCAGGGGCGGGGCATGATGCGCAATACATGGCGCGGATCATGCCGGCGGCGATGCTGTTCACGCCCAGCATTGGCGGGATTTCGCATCATTGGGCGGAGGATACGAAGGTGGAGGATCTGGAGCTCTGCGTGCGGATTCTGCACGATGCGGCGGCGCAGTATCTCAACCGGTAGCGCTTGAAGACCGTGCGGAGCTATGGACGCCATCGCCGTTCATGCTATCGCGACTTATGCGCCGGCTCCTCATCACCCTCGCCATGTCTTCGCTATTGGCCGGCAGTGCCGCCGCGCAATCGATCAGCGGCCTCTATATAGGCCTTGGTGTCGGCTTCAATCAGCGAGCGGATTTCGATGCCAGCTTCTCGGCCAATGCGGGTTCCTGGACGCTGCCGCCGATGCGACGGGGTGGCAGCCCTCCGGTGGTTCGCAGCAGCGCATTGAATGGCGGCTACGCGTCCAACATCGCCATCGGCTGGGGCTTCGGCAATGGCCTCCGCGCCGAGGTCGAGGGCAGCTATCGCTTCAACCAGGGCGTGACAGGCACCAGCACGCAGGGGGCGTATTTCCGGCAATATGGGCTGATGGCGAATGCGCTGTACGATATCCGGCAGGCGCGGCTGACGCTGCCTGGTGGATTGAGCGTCCAGCCGTCCATCGGGATCGGCGCCGGTTATGTGTGGTCCGGCGTTGATGTGCCGGGTGGCGGCGCCGGGTGGAATCTGCGCGGTCGATTCGCGTATCAAGGGATTGTCGGCCTGACTTGGTCGTCGGACGCGCTGCCAAGGGCCGTCTCCATCGCGACGGAGTACCGATACACCGGCATGCTGGCGACGCGGCTCGAGCGGCCGAGTGGCAGTTCGGTCCGGTTCGCCGGCGAGAACCACAGCGTGATGCTGGGGGTGCGGTATGCGTTTGGCGTGAGTGAGCCGGCGCCGGCCACTCCCGCCACGGTCGGTTTCATCACTGATATCGTCCGAACCTACATGGTGTTTTTCGATCTCAACAGCATAGCGCTGACCGACCGTGCTCGGCGGATCGTCGCTGAGGCTGCGACCGCCGCGCGGAGTGCAAGAAGCACGCGTATCGAATTGTTCGCGCATACCGACACCACGGGCTCTGCGCAGTACAATCAAGCGCTCTCACGCCGTCGCGGTGAGGCGGTGTTGGGCGAACTGATGCGGAACAATGTGCGGCGCGAACACATCGTGATGACGGCGTTCGGGGAAACACGCGGCCTTGTTCCCACCACCGACAATGTGAACCAGCAGGACAATCGCCGCGTGGAGATCGTTATTCGTTAGGTCCAGGCGGCCTCACTGCTCCCCAACGGCATCGTCGGCCCCGGATGCGCCGCGATCCCCTCCAACACCGCCGCATGCCGCACCGTGGTCAGCGGCCCGAAGCCGCTCTCATGCGTCTCCAGCAGATCGGCCACCTCATCCTGCGTCGGGTTCTTCACCGCGAAGCCATCGGCCATGCGCGGCAGGCCACGAATCCAATGCCCGGTGCGCGCCAGAGAGACGCGCACGCGCCATGAGCCACCCTCCTCCGCACGCCGCAACCAGGCCGCCATGATGCCGAGTGCCAGCAGATAGCCGCTGGCATGGTCCAGCGCCTGGCAGGGCAGCACGCGCGGCTTGTCCTCGCCGGCGGCGGCGGCTTCCTCGGCGTTGATGCCGGTGGCGGTCTGCACCAGGCTGTCGAAGCCGCGCTTGCCCGCCCAAGGCCCCTGCACGCCATAGGCCGAGAGGTGGGCCACCACGATGCCAGGGCGCAGCGCCGCCAGGCGTTCATCGGAAAAGCCAAGCGCGGCCAGGGCGCCGGCGCGATAGGAACAGGCCAGCGCATCCGCGCCCGCCACCAGTTCGGCGAAGCGCGCGGCGTCGGTCCGCAAATCCATATGCGCGTTGCGCTTGCCGCGCCCGGTATCCATCACCAGCGCGGGGATGCTGGGCAGATGCGGCGCGGTGATGTGCAGCACA
>JAIXVH010000469.1 GCA_027483125.1 Acetobacteraceae bacterium
ATAGATCCAGCTCAGATGAAATTTTCGAGACATGATATCGCCTCTCGACTGAGAAAGTCTTTTGTAAGCGGTGACAAGAAGCCATCCCTCGCACAAATAGATCGAGCCATCGAACATCTAGTCCAAACAGAAAAAACGTATTCTTTTGAAAATTTTGTAAATCGGATACGGTCGACGAAAAAATTGAGCGATCAAGATATGGAAAGAATTCAAAACTTGGATATGATTTTTTTATTGGATAAAAAGAAGGATAATTCATCAAAAAATAGCAAAAACTACGATCTCTACATCACTGACTCGAGCCTCTTGTATACCATAAGAAATTGGCGTGATTTTCAGGGGCTGCGCGGTCTCAAATATATTGACGCTGATCCCGGGTAGTTTGTTCACGCGATTGGCGACGAGCCCGCGGCGGCAAACACTCCCCGTCTTGCGCCCTCAGGCCGATAGCGCCGCCACACCGGGCAATTCCTTGCCCTCCAGCCATTCCAGAAACGCACCGCCGGCCGCCGAGACATAGGTCATGCGCTCGGCCACGCCGGCATGGCGCAGCGCGCTGACCGTATCGCCGCCGCCACCGATCGAGGCCAGCGAACCCGCCTCCGTCAGGCGTGCCACTTCCTGCGCGACGGCGACCGTCGCGGCATCGAAGGGCGCCAGTTCGAAGGCGCCGAAGGGGCCGTTCCAGACCAGCGTCTTGCACGAAGCGAGCTTGGCATTCACCGCCGCCACGCTGGCCGGCCCGACATCAAGCGCCATCATGCCATCGGGCACCGCCATGGCCGGCACCACGCGGTGCGGCGAATGCGCGGCGAAGCCCTCGGCGGCCACCAGGTCGGTGGGCAGGATCACCTCGCAGCCGCGCGCCTTGGCACCGGCCAGGATCTCGCGCGCGGTGTCGTGCATCTCGGCCTCCTGCAAGGATTTGCCGAGGCGGGCACCCTGCGCCGCCAGGAAGGTATTGGCCATCGCACCACCGATGATCAGCACATCCACCTTGCCCGACAGATTGCCCAGCAGGTCGAGCTTGGAGGAGACCTTGGCGCCGCCCACGATGGCCGCGACCGGCCGCGCGGGGTTGCCCAACGCCTTGTCCAGCGCGATCAGCTCGGCCTGCATCAGCCGGCCGGCGAAGGCGGGCAGCAGGCGGGCCACGCCCTCGGTGCTGGCATGGGCGCGATGCGCGGCCGAGAAGGCGTCATTCACGAACACATCCGCCAGCTTCGCCATCGCCGCCGCCATGGCGGGGTCGTTCTTTTCCTCGCCCTTGTGGAAGCGGGTGTTTTCCAGGACCAGGATCTCGCCATCCGCCAGGCGCGCGACGGCAGCCTCCGCCTCAGGCCCCATGCAGTCATCGACGAAGGCGACGGTGCGGCCCAGCACTTCGCCCAGCGCGACAGCCATCGGGCGCAGCGACATCTCGGGCACGCGCTGGCCCTTGGGGCGGTCGAAATGGCTGCACACCACCACGCGCGCGCCGGCCTCGGCCAGTTCGCGGATGGTGGGCGCCAGGCGCTCGATGCGCGTGAGGTCGGTGATGCGGCCATCGCGCACCGGCAGGTTGAGGTCGGCGCGCAGGAGAACCCGCTTGCCGCGCGGGGCGAGGTCATCGAGGGTGCGGAACTTGGCCATGGAAGGCTCCGGCGGTTGTTTGCGGCCGGGATAGGGCAGAATCGGGCGGCGGGCGAGATGGGCGCCCGCCTCAGACGAACAGGAAATCCCCCGCCGCCATCCCTGTCACGCCATAGACATCGATGCGGATGGTGCCGAACTGCACCACCGTGCTGCCGCCGGTTTCATACACCGTGAGCGCCGCGAAATCCCCTGGCGCGCCGGTGAAGTTGATGGCGATCCTGTCGCCCTCGGCGCGACTGAAGTCGAAGATCTGGTCATAGCCATCGGCGGCGTCGGTATAGACGAAGAAGTCGCTGCCCGCGCCGCCCACCAGCTGGTCATTGCCCGTACCGCCGATCAGCACGTCATTGCCGGCACCGCCGCGCAGGATGTCACGGCCGGCATCGCCGATCAGCGTGTCCGCGCCGGCCTGACCCCAGAGCGTGTCATTGCCGGCGCCGCCGGAGAGCAGGCTGCCGATGCCGGCATTGGCGACCAGTTGGTCCGCGCTGGCGCCGCCGGTGATCCGGGTGGCGGTGCCGGCGAGATAGCTGGCCCAGAGGCCCGCGGGCGGCGTCCAGCCATCGATGGTGATGAAGGCCTGGTCGATGCCGCCGCCGGGCAGCACGACGGTGCCGATGGTGTTCACCTGGAACTTGTCATGGCCGGCGCCGCCGTTCAGCGTGTCATTGCCCGAGGCGCTGCCATGCAGGACATCATCGCCGGCGCCGCCGCTGAGGTTGGCATTGCCGCCGGTGGAAAAGAGGATGTCGTCGCTCCCACTCAACGAGCCGAAATGGACGTAGGTGCGGCCGTTATTCCCCGTTTCGTTCGGCACCGGCTGATAGGCGCCTATGATGATGTCGGCCGCGCCATCGCCATTCACATCGCCCGCCGCCGCGACTGATATGCCGGTGCGATCATCGGCTGTCGTGCCGTCCAGACGAAAGCCGGTCGTACCATTCAGGGAAGCAAGGTCGACGCTCGCGGCCCAGCCGCTGGCCTTGCCGAATACGACATATCCGGAGCCCGAATTCGCACCATTCGGATCAGCGCGAGAGGCGCCGACGATCAGGTCCGCGAAGCCGTCGCCATTGATGTCACCGGCCCCCGCGACGGCGTCGCCGCTGCCATCCTGGGCCGCCACACCGTCCAGTCGAAAACCGGACACACCGTCCAAAGTCGAGAGATTCACATTGGCTGTCCAGCCGCCAGCCTTGCCGAAGACGACATGGCTGGAGCCGGAGTTCATGCCGTTGGGATCGGCCGCATTGGCGCCCACGATGATGTCGGCGTAGCCATCGCCATTCACATCGCCGGCCGCGGCGACGGACCAGCCGCTCTGGTCGCCCGGCGCGCCACCATCCAGCCGGAAACCATTGCTGCCATCCAAGGCTGAGAGCGGGATCGTCGACGCCCAGCCGCCGGCCTTGCCGAACACCACATAGCTCGCACCGGAACCGGCGCCGTTGGGAGCGGCCTGGCGGGCACCGATCACGACATCGGCAAAACCGTCACCGTTCACATCACCGGCCGAGGCAACCTGCCAGCCGCTGAAATCAGACCCCGCGACACCATCCAACCGGAAGCCGTTGCTGCCATCCAGTGCCGACAGATCCAAGAGCGAGGTCCAGCCGGCCGACTTGCCAAAGACGACGTAGCTTCGGCCGGCCCCGCCACCTGCGAAGGTCGCACCCACGATGATGTCGCCGAAGCCATCGCCGTTCACATCCCCCGCGGAGGCGACCGAATGCGCGCTGCCGTCGAAGGCCTGTACGGTTTCCAGACGAAAGCCTGTGTTGCCGTCCAGTGTCGAGAGATTGATCGTCGATGCCCAGCCGTCGGCCTTGCCGAAGACAATGTGGCTGCGCGCGGAGATGTTCGAGGCACCTGAGGACCCGACAATGATGTCGGCAAAGCCATCACCGTTCACATCGCCGGCCGAGGCGACTGAAATGCCGCTGAATTCGGACGCTGCGGAGCCATCAAGCCGGAACCC
>JAIXVH010000092.1 GCA_027483125.1 Acetobacteraceae bacterium
CCGGCGAGCGACGCCAGCTGGTTCACGGCGCTTCCTCGTCCTCGGATTCGGTCGGGCCGATGAGTTGCGCGGCGGCGTCGGTGTCCATCGCTTCCACACCGCGCAGCTTGCGCGCGATGGCGCGTGTGCGCTGGCGCGCCGCACCGATGGTGTTGCCCACCGTGCCGACCTGGTTGCCGAGCTTTTCCAGCACGCCATCCATTTTCGCCATTTCGGATTTCGTCGCGGACAAAAGGTCCTTCACGCTCTCCGCATTCTTCGACAGCGCGAGCGTGACATGCCCCAGCTGGATGGTGCGCAGCATGGCCGGCAGCAGTGACGGCCCCAGCAGCACGATCCGATGGTCGCGCCCGATGCTGTCGATCAGCCCCGGCACGCGCGCGACTTCGGCGTAGAGCCCTTCGGTCGGCAAATAGAGCACGGCGAATTCCGTGGTGCGCGGCGGGTTGATGTATTTCTGCGCGATCTTCGCGGCCTCGGCGCGGATGCGGATTTCCAGCGCGCGGCGGGCCTGGTTTTCGGCGACCGGATCGGCAGCATCCCAGGCGGCTTGCAGGCGTTCGAAATCCTCCGTCGGGAACTTGCTGTCGATGGGCAGCAGCACGCGCGATTCGCCGCTATTGGGCATCACGACGCAGAATTCCACCGCATCCGCGCTGCCATCGGTCAGCTTCACATTCTGTTCGAAACCACCTGGCGGCAGGATGTCTTCCAGCAGCGAACGCACCTGCGTTTCCGCCCAGCCGCCGCGGGTCTTCACATTGCCGAACAGCCGCTTGATGTCGCCGATCTGCGCGGTGACGGCCTGCACATCGCCCATCGCCTTCTGCACGGCGGTGAACTGGTCGATGACGCGGTTGAAGCTCTCCGCCATCTTCTTCTCGACCGCATCGGCGAGCTGTTCGTTCACGCTCTTCTGGATGTCGGCCAGGCGCGCGTCATTGGCTTCGCGCATTTCCTTCAGGCGGTCTTGCAGCGCCTCCGCCGCGCGCGCCTGCGCCTCGGCGACGGAGAGGCGCAGCTTTTCGAAATCGGTGCGAATATCCGCGAGGCTCGCGGCCAGGTCGCGGCGGAGTGTGGCCGCGGCATCGGCCTGCGCGGCCTTGGCGTCCTCGAAGCCGGTCTTCTGCGCCAAAGCCGTGCTGCCCTGCACCTGGAGCACATTCGCAGTCAGCTCGGACATTGCGGCTTGCAGCGCAGCCTTGGCCTGGGCTTCCGCCGTGCGCGCATCCGAAAAACCCTGCGCGGCTGCGGCGGCGGCTTGCGCATGCATGCGCGTGAGGTCGGCGGTCAGTCGCGCAAGCGCTTCGCCCTGCTGCTTCTGCGCGTCGGACAAGGTGGCCTTGATTTCGCCCGTCAGACTGCCGAGCCGCTCGGCCTGCCTGTCCTGCGCCGCCTGCAACAGCGCGATGCCAGGATCGGCGGGTCGCCCACGCAGCAACAGCACCAGCAACAGAACGATGACCGCCGCGAGCAATGCGGCGATAAGGATCGTCTCCGCGCTCAATGCCGGAAGTGCCGCATGCCGGTGAAGACCATGGCGAGCCCGGCTTCGTCGGCGGCCGCGATCACCTCGGCATCGCGCATCGAGCCGCCTGGCTGGATCACGGCCGTGGCACCGGCCGCAGCGGCGGCTTGCAGCCCGTCGGCGAAGGGAAAGAAGGCGTCGGATGCGACCACGCTGCCCTGCGCCAGCGGCGTGTCGCTGCCCGCCGCGCGCGCCGCCTCACCGCTTTTCCAGGCGGCGATGCGGCTGCTGTCCACGCGGCTCATCTGGCCCGCGCCGATGCCCACCGTCGCGCCCGATTTCGCGTAGACGATGGCGTTGGACTTCACATGTTTCGCCACGCGGAAGGCGAAGATCATGTCGGCCATTTCCTGCGCCGTCGGTGCGCGTTTCGTCACCACGCGCAAGCCTGCCGCTTCCACCCGCCCCGCATCGCGCGACTGCGCCAGGAACCCGCCGCCCACGCTGCGGAACACCATGCCGGATGCCGCCGGGTCAGGCATGCCGCCGGTCAGCAGCAGGCGCAGATTCTTCTTGCGGGTGAAGACGGCGATGGCGTCGTCATCGGCTTCGGGCGCAATCACCACTTCGGTGAACAACGCCGCCATCTTTTCGGCGGCGGCCGCATCCAGCCGGCGGTTGACGGCGATGATGCCGCCAAACGCACTGACCGGATCGCAGCGCAGGGCCAGGTCCCAGGCTTCGCTCAGTGTCGCGCCCTCGGCCACACCACAGGGGTTGGCGTGCTTCACGATCACCACCGCCGGATGATCGAATTCCGCCACGCATTCGAAGGCGGCGTCGGTGTCGTTGAGGTTGTTGAAGGACAACTCCTTGCCCTGCACCTGCCGCGCGGTGGCGATGCCCGGCCGTGCGCTGCCATCCAGGTAGAAGCCGGCGCGCTGGTGCGGGTTTTCGCCATAGCGCAGCGTCTGCGCCAGCGTGCCGGCGAAGGCCAGGCGTGGCGGGAATTGCTGGCCCAGCTGGCCCGCAAACCATGTGCTGATCGCGGCGTCATAGGCCGCGGTGCGAGCATAGGCGCTGGCTGCGAATTCGCGCCGCATCGCGGCGGTGGTGCCGCCCGCTTCCATCACCGCCTGCATCTGCGCAGGCTCCGTCAGCACCGCCACATGCGCGTGGTTCTTGGCGGCGCTGCGGATCATCGCCGGGCCGCCGATATCGATATTCTCGATGCAGTCATCGAAGGCCGCACCGCGGGCGACCGTTGCCTCGAAGGGGTAGAGATTCACCGCCACCAGATCGATCGGCGCGATGGCGTGCTGCGCCATCTGCGCCAGATGCGCCGCGTCATCGCGGCGGCCCAGAATGCCGCCATGCACCTGCGGCACCAGCGTCTTGACGCGGCCATCGAGGATTTCCGGAAAGCCGGTATGCTCGCTGACATCCTTCACCGGAATGCCCGCCTCGCGCAGCGCCTTCGCGGTGCCGCCGGTGGAGAGAATCTCCGCACCATGCGCCGCCAGCCAGCGCCCGAATTCCAGCAGGCCGGTCTTGTCCGACACGGAGATCAACGCGCGCCGGATCGGCAGAATATCGCTCATTCGACAGTCACACTCTTCGCCAGGTTTCGGGGCTGGTCGACATCCGTGCCGCGCAGCACCGCGACATGATAGGCCAGCAATTGCACGGGTATGGCGTGCAGCAGCGGCGCCGCGAAAGGCGACACCGTGGGCAGCACCACCACGCGTTCGGCGAAGCGGCGCAGCACGGTGGCGCCCGCTTCGTCGGTGAAGGCCATGATGCGCCCACCGCGCGCGGCGGCTTCCTGCAAATTGCTCACCGTCTTCTCGAAGAGCGGGCCGGAGGGTGCCAGGGATATCACCGGCACCGCGTCATCGATCAGCGCGATCGGGCCGTGCTTCATCTCGCCCGCCGCATAGCCCTCGGCATGGATATAGGAGATTTCCTTGAGCTTCAGCGCGCCTTCCATGGCGATCGGGAACAGGTTCCCGCGGCCCAGGAACAGCACATCGCGCGCGCGCGTCACCTCATGCGCCAGTGCCTCGATCTCGCGGTCACGCTCCAGCACCGACGCGGCCAGGCGCGGCACCTCCAGCATCTCGGCCGTCAGCCGCGCGGCATCATCGGCGGTGATCGTGCCACGCGCGCGGCCCATGCCGATGGCCAGGCACGCCATGACCATCAGCTGCGCGGTGAAGGCCTTGGTCGAGGCCACGCCCACCTCGGGGCCGGCCGCCGTCAGCACGGCGCCATCGGCCAGCCGCGCCATGGAACTGTCCGGCACATTCACGATCGCCAGCGTCTTCTGCGCGTTCTCCTGCAACAGCTTCAGCGCCGCCAGCGTGTCCGCCGTCTCGCCCGATTGCGACACCAGGATGGCCGCACCGCCCATCGCCAGCGGCGGCTCGCGATACCGCCACTCGCTGGCGACATCGGCCTCCACCGGAATGCGCGCCAGCTGCTCGATCCAGTATTTGCCGACCAGCCCGGCCAGGTAGGCGCTGCCGCAGGCGGTGATGGTCAGGCGCGGCACGGTCACCGGGTCGAAGGGCAGCGTGGGCAGCACGACGGAACGCGCGCCGGGGTCGAGGTATTGGTGCAGCGTGTCACCCAGCGCGGCCGGATGTTCGTGCAGCTCCTTCTCCATGAAGTGGCGGTGGTTGCCCTTTTCCACCAGCGCGGCGGCGGGGCCCAGCGGCTTGCGCGCGCGCTGCACCTCGCGCCCGTCCATGTCCATGAAGCGCGCGCCGGCCGGCGTCAGCACCACCCAGTCGCCGTCTTCGAGATAGGCGATGCTCCGCGCCAAGGGGCCCAGCGCCAGCGCGTCATTGCCGATGAACATCTCGCCCTCGCCCCAGCCGATGGCGAGAGCGGGGCCTTGCCGCGCGGCGATCAGCAGATCGGGCCGATCGGCGAACAGGAAGGCCATGGCGAAGGCGCCATGCAGGCGTTTCAGCGCGGCCGGGGCGGCGGCTTCCGGTGCCATGCCCTGCTTGAGCAGCAGGTCGAGCAGCTGCACCACGGTTTCGGTGTCGGTGTCCGAATGGAAGACCTGTCCGGCGGCCTCGAGCTCGGTCCGCAGCTCGGAGAAATTCTCGATGATCCCGTTGTGCACGACGGCGACGCGATCGGTCGCGTGCGGATGCGCGTTGCGCTCGACAGGGGCGCCATGCGTGGCCCAGCGCGTATGCCCGATGCCGGTCATGCCCGGCAGCGCGTCAGCCGTCAGCGATGCTGCCAGGTTGTCGAGCTTGCCTTCGGTGCGACGGCGCGTGATGCGGCCATCGACCAGTGTCGCGAGTCCGGCACTGTCATAGCCGCGATATTCCAGCCGGCGCAGAGCGCCCAACATGCGCTCGGCCGCGGCCGCCGTGCCGATCACGCCCACGATGCCGCACATCAGTTTTTTCCCTTGAAGCCGCGCCCAGCCTTGTTCACCTGCCGGCCGCGCGCGAGCGCCAGCGTGTTGTCCGGCACGTCTTCGGTGATGGTGCTGCCGGCTGCGACCAGCGCGCCATCGCCAACCCGCACCGGAGCTACCAGCGCGGTGTTGCTGCCGATGAAGGCGCGCGCGCCGATCTCGGTGCGGTGCTTGTGCACGCCATCATAGTTGCAGGTGATGGTGCCGGCGCCGATGTTGGACCCCGCGCCCACCACGGCATCACCGATATAGCTCAGATGGTTGGCCTTGGCGCCACGGCCGAGGCTCGCGGCCTTCAGCTCCACGAAATTGCCGACATGCGCAGCCTCTCCCACATCGGCGCCGGGGCGGAGCCGGGCATAGGGCCCAATGATGGCACCGGCGCGGACCACGCAGCCTTCCAGATGCGAGAAGGCGCGGATCACGGCGCCGGATTCCACGCGCACGCCGGGACCGAACACGACATTCGGTTCGACCAGCACATCAGGCGCCAGAGCCGTGTCGGGCGCGAAGAAAACGGTTTCAGGTGCAACCAATGTCACCCCGGCATCGAGTGCGGCAGCGCGCCAACGCGCCTGCAACTCGGCCTCCGCCTGGGCCAGTTCGGCGCGGCTGTTGATGCCGCGCAGCTCCGCCTCTGGCGCTTCGATGGCGATGCAGCGCTGACCCTGCGTGACGGCCAGGCCCACCACATCCGGCAGGTAGTATTCGCCGGCGGCATTGTCATTGCCCACGGCATCCAGCCAGGGGAACAGGCGCGCGGCATCGGCGCAGATCACGCCCGCATTGCACAGCGTCACGCTGCGTTCGGCCTCGGTCGCGTCCTTCCATTCGACCACGCGCTGCACGGCGCCCGTGGCATCGGTCAGCACGCGGCCGTAGCGCGCGGGGTCGGCCGGGCGCATCGCCATCAATGCCAGCCCTGCCTGGGCGCGGGCCGCCAGCAGGGCGCGCATGGTCTCAGGCCGGATCAGCGGGTTGTCGCCATACAGCACAGCGACATCGCCGGCATAACCGGCCAGCACCGGGGCTGCCATGCGCGCGGCATGGGCGGTGCCCAGCCTGTCATGCTGCACCACCACCGCATGCGGCGCGGCGAGCTTCGCCACGGCCTCCATGCCGGGCCCGACGACCACGACGATCCGGTCAAACACCTGTTCGGCGGCGGCAAGCAGATGGAGGAGCATGGGGCGGCCGCCCAGCGGGTGCATCACCTTGGGAAGTGATGACCGCATGCGCGTGCCCATCCCGGCGGCGAGGATGATGGTGGCTGGCATGGCGCATCCGTGCCCCAAGCCGCCCGTGCCGCGCAAGCCTGGCGTGCTTCACGGTATGTCTCGGCGCGCGTCAGGCGCTGGCGAGCACCGCCAGGCTGGCATCACCATGCAGCAGGTCGGTGGTGGCGCTGCCGAACACCACATCGCGCAGCGGCGAATGGCGCAGACAGCCCATGGCCAGCAGGCTGGCGCCGTTCTGGCGGGCGGCGTCGCACAGCGCCTCCAGCACGGTGCGGCCGGCACGCTGGATGGGCATGTAGCTGACGCGCAAGCTGTGGCGCAGCAGCAGGGCGGTCAGGGCTTCACCGGAATCGGCCTGGCGCGGCTCCTTGTCGTCGGTCACGAAGAGGACCAGGACGGATTCCGCCTTCTCCAGGAAGGGCATGGCGTTGTGCGCGGCGCGCACGGCGGCCGCGCTGCCATCCCAGGCGATCGCCACGCGCTGCGGCTGCGCGGCTGACGTGCCAGGCGGCAGCACCAGCACGGGGCGGCCGCTGTCGAAGATGGCGGCATCCAGCAGCATGCGCTCGGCGGGGCTAGGCAGCCCGGAGACGGGTAGCACCACCAGGTCCGACACGCGGCCCTGCGCGGCCAGTTCCTGGCCGATGCCTTGCGCGTAGCTGGCGCGGCCGCGGGTTTCGCAATGCACGTTCAGCCGCGCGGCCTCGGTCATGATGGCGGGTTCGGCGGGTGGTTCGCCGGTGGTGACTTCAGCCGCGAAGGCCAGGGCGGTGACGCGCGCGCCAAAGCCCTGCGCAACCGACAGCACGGCCGATGCCTGTGCGGCGGCTTGCGGGCCAGGTTCGATATGGGTGGCGATGGTGGTGACGGGCATGTTGTTCCTCCGGCTTGCCCATACAGCGAACCATGCCGGGTGACGCATCACATTGACGAAGATCAAGCGGCTGGTCAGGTGCCGCAGAAAGTTTGCAGCACGCGTTCCTCGCGGCGTGGCGGGCTGGCGTGGCGGGCGCGGTCGGGCTGGTCATCGAAGGGGCGGGAGAGGACGTCCAGCAGGGCATCCAGCGGGCGGGTGTCGCCGGCGGTGGCGGCGTTCAGCGCTTCCTCGACCAGGTGGTTGCGCGGGATGAAGGCCGGGTTGCTGGCGCGGATCAGCGCGGCGTCGGGGCGTGCGGCGCGCCAGCGGGCGGACCATTCGGCGAAACCTGGCGCATCGCCCGAAGGGTCGTCGGCCGCCGCGGCCAGGGCGCGGAAGCTGTTGGTGAAATCGGCGCGCTGTTCGGCGAGCAGTGCCAGGAAATCGCGCGCCAGTTCGGGCGCGGGTTCCGCCAGGCCCAGCTTGCGCGCCAGCCCGGCCTGGTAGGCCGCTTCGAACTGTGCCGGGAAGGCCTGCAATGCCTCCTGCGCGATCTCGACGGCGCGTTCTTCGTCCGCGTCGAACAGCGGCAGCAGGGTTTCGGCGAAGCGCGCCAGGTTCCACTGCGCGATGCGCGGCTGGTTGCCATAGGCGTAGCGGCCGCCATGGTCGATGGAGCTGAACACCGTCTCGGGGTGGTATTCATCCATGAAGGCGCAGGGGCCGTAGTCGATCGTCTCGCCGGAGATGGCGCAATTATCGGTGTTCATCACGCCATGGATGAAGCCGACCAGCAGCCATTGCGCGACCAGCCGCGCCTGCGCTGCGACCACATGGCGGAACAGGCCGAGCGGGCCTTCGGCGTCCGGGCAATGGCGGGCGCGGGCGTATTCGGCAAGCGTGCGCACGGCATCCGTGTCACCGCGCGCGGCGAAGTATTGAAAGGTGCCGACGCGGATGTGGCTGGCGGCGATGCGCGTCAGCACCGCGCCGGGCAGCGCGTCCTCCCGGAAGACATATTCGCCGGTGGTGGCGACGGCGAGCGACCGCGTGGTGGGGATGCCGAATGCCGCCATGGCCTCGGAGATGATGTATTCGCGCAGCATGGGCGCGATGGCGGCGCGACCATCGCCGCCGCGCGACCATTCGGTGCGGCCGCTGCCCTTCAGCTGCATGTCGAAGCGCAGGCCGTCAGGGGTGATGATCTCGCCCAGCAGGATGGCGCGGCCATCGCCCAGGCGGGGCGAGAAATTGCCGAACTGGTGGCCGGAATAGGCCTGGGACAGGGGTTCCGCGCCTTCGGGCACCAGGTTGCCGGCGAAGATCGCAGCACCCTCCGCGCCCGACAGCGCATCGGCGTCCAGGCCGAGTTCGGCGGCCAATGCGCGGTTCAGCCGCAGCAGGCCGGGCTGCGCCACTGGCACCGGCACCTGGCGGGTGAAGAAATGCTCGGGCAGCCGGGCATAGCTGTTGTCGAAGGGGAAGCGGATCATCCGCACAAGATCGGACGCTTGCGGCCGCGGTTCAATCCGCGCGGATGCCGGCGCTGCGCACCAGCGCGCCGAGGCGTTGGGTTTCCTCGGCGATGAAGGCGGCGAAGTCGGCGCTGCCGAGGCCGCGCGGGATGCTGCCGGTGGCGGTGATGCGTTGCACCACGGCGGGGTCGGCGATGGCGGCCAGCGATTCGGCCTCCAGCTGCGCGCGGCGGGCGGGCGGCGTGTTGGCAGGCGCCCAGAAGCCGAACCAGCCGACGGAAACCAGATCCACCCCGGCTTCGCGCAATGTGGGCACCGTGTCGAAGCCAGGCGCGCGTTCGGCGCTGGTGACGGCGAGCGCGCGCATGCGCCCGCCGCGCACCAGTTCGGCGGCGGCAGAGATGGTCTGGAACATTACCTCCACGCGGCCGGCGATCAGGTCGTTATTGGCGGTGGCCGTTTCCCGGTAGGGCACATGCGTCATGGACAGGCCGGTGGCCTGCGCGAATTGCGCGCCGGCCAGATGCAGCGAGGTGCCATTGCCGATCGAGGCGAAGCTGACCGGCTGCCGCCGCGCCAAGGCCACGAATTCCGCGACCGTCGTCACCGGCAGGCTGGTCGGCACCACCATGATGTTGGGCACCACGGCCAGCAGCGCAATGGGCGTGAAGTCGCGCTCCGGGTCGAAGGGCAGCGTGGCGAAGAGGAAGCGGTTCACCGCGAAGGGCACGCCGTTCAGCAGGATGGTCTGCTCGGCCCCGATGGCTGCGGCTGTGCCGATATTGCCGCCGGCGCCGGTGCGGTTTTCCACCACGACGGGTTGCGCGATGCCGCGGGCCAGGCGTTCGCCGGTGACGCGCGCGACGAAATCGGCGGCGCCGCCGGGCGGGAAGGGCACGATGATGCGCAGCGGGCGCGCGTCTTGCGCGGCGGCGGCGAAGGGGGCGGCGGTCAGTGCCAGGGCGGCGCGGCGGGGGATGGGCATGGCAGAGATGTGGGATGCGGCCGGGCCGGATGCCATGGTGCGGCAGCGGGCAGGTGGGGCGCTGCGGCCGCCGCCTGCCCGCCTTGGCGGCAGTGGTTCAGCGCGCCGCCCGGCTCTGCGGCAGACCGGTGATCGGGCGCGCCTTGGTCTGCTGATAGGCCAGGCGCTGCGCGCGCTGCATGGCGATGGAGGTGCGGCCCTGCATGCTGTGCAGGTCCTGCGGCATGGGCGTGGCCTGGCCCACCACCAGGGTGGTGCGGGCCTGGGCGGGGGCGGCAAAGCCGGCGGCGATCGCGATGGCGGC
>JAIXVH010000323.1 GCA_027483125.1 Acetobacteraceae bacterium
CCAGCTGGCGTAGGAAAGCTGGCCCGGCCGCGCGCGCGCGGCGTCGAGCAATTGCGCCAGGCTCTGCCAGCGCGGATGCGCCACCAGCACGGAGACGGATTCCACCACCTCGGTCAGATGCGTGAAATCGGTCAGCGGGTCATAGCCGGGGTTGCGGAAGGAATTGGGCGCCAGCGAGAAGGTGGCGATGGTGCCCATGAACAGCGTGTTGCCATCCGGCCGCGCCGCCTTCACATGCCGCGCGGCCAGCGTGGTGGTGGCGCCGGGGCGGTGTTCCAGGATGAAGGTGCCGCCCAGCTTCTGCAGCCCGCCCTGGATGATGCGCCCCACCACATCCGAGGCCCCGCCCGGCGAATAGGGAATGACGATCGAGACCTGCTGGCCCGCCGGCCAGGATTGCGCCAAGGCGGGCGCTGCAAGCGGCGCCAGCAGCACGGCGCGGCGATGGATGGACATGGCGAGCCTCCCGTCATTTTGCGGCAGCGTGGCCGGGCCTGCGGGACGGCGCAAGGATTCTTCGCGGAACGCGGTATGATGATACCACCATCGGAAAGACTTGACGCGGCCTGGGGCTGCGGGCATATGCGCCGCTCTCACGTTCCTACTCGGCGAAAGACCAATGCTCAGCACGCAAACCCGTTCCATCAAGCCTGCCGATGTGCAGAAGGCCTGGGTGGTGGTGGATGCCGAAGGCCTCGTCCTCGGGCGCCTCGCCACCATCATCGCCAACCGCCTGCGCGGCAAGCACAAGGCCAGCTTCACCCCGCATGTCGATTGCGGTGACCATGTGGTCGTCATCAACGCCGAGAAGGTGCGCGTGACCGGCAACAAGGCCGAAAGCGCCGTGTTCTACTACCACACCGGCTACGCCGGCGGGATCAAGGAGCGCTCCTTCAAGGACCGTCTGGCCGGCAAGAACCCGGACCAGGTGGTGGTGAAGGCGGTCGAACGCATGATCACCCGCGGCCCGCTCGGCCGGAAGCAGATGAAGAACCTGCATGTGTATGCTGGTGCCACGCACCCGCATGCCGGTGCCCAGCCCGTCGCACTCGATGTCGGCGCCATGAACCGCAAGAACAAGATCGTCTGAACATGTCCGAACAAACCACCGCCACCTCGCTCGCCGATCTCAAGGGCCTCGTCGCCGGCACGCCGGCCGCGGCCGTCTCGGACGCCGTGAAGCGCGAACCCAAGCGCGATGCGCAGGGCCGCTCCTACGCGACCGGCTCGCGCAAGGA
Organism: Acetobacteraceae bacterium; assembly: GCA_027483125.1. Lineage (GTDB taxonomy): Bacteria > Pseudomonadota > Alphaproteobacteria > Acetobacterales > Acetobacteraceae > Rhodovarius. Next base: position 1,239 of record JAIXVH010000323.1, read on the forward strand.
ATCCGTTGCCCGCGTCTGGGTGAAGCCCGGCAAGGGCACCATCACCGTGAACGACAAGCCGGCGAGCAAGTATTTCGCCCGCCCCGTGTTGCGGATGATCATCACCCAGCCCTTCCTGGTGGCCGATCGCTACCAGCAGTTCGACGTGATCTGCACGGTCGCTGGCGGCGGGCTTTCGGGCCAGGCCGGCGCGGTGCGCCACGGCATCAGCCGCGCGCTGTGCAACTACGAGCCCGATCTGCGCTCCATCCTGAAGAAGGCCGGCTTCCTGACGCGCGACCCGCGCGCGGTCGAGCGGAAGAAGTACGGCAAGATGAAGGCGCGACGTTCCTTCCAGTTCAGCAAGCGCTGACGCTGGGGGACGCCGGCGTCACGCCGGTCCCGCAAGACCGACATATCAGAAGGGCGTCCCGCAAGGGGCGCCCTTCTTGCTTTTCACGACCCTTCCAAGCACCAATGCCAGCAGAGGAGAAACCCATGGCACACAGCGTGTTCATCGATGGCGAAGTCGGCACCACCGGCCTGCAGATCCGCGACCGCCTGGCGCGCCTGCCGCATATCACGCTGCGCTCCCTCTCCGAAGCCGACCGCAAGAACGCCGATGCCAAGCGCGCGCTGATGGCCGAGGTGGACGTCGTCATCCTGTGCCTGCCCGATGACGCGGCGAAGGATGTCGCCGCCATGGCCGACGGCATGGGCGCGGCCGCCCCCCGCCTGCTGGATGCCAGCACCGCGCACCGCATCGCGCCCGGCTGGGTCTATGGCCTGCCGGAAATTTCACCCGCGCAGGCGGCCGCCATCCGCGCGGCCAAGCGTGTGGCCAACCCAGGCTGCTACCCGACCGGCCCCATCCTGTTCCTGGCCCCCCTGGTTGCGGCCGGGATCATCCCCGCCGACTTCCCCATCAGCGTCAACGCGGTCTCCGGCTATACCGGCGGCGGCAAGGCGATGGTCGCGACCTACGAAGCCCGGCAGGGCAATGATTTCGAACTCTACGGCCTGGGCTTCGAGCACAAGCACGTGCCGGAACTGCAGCATTATTCCGGCCTGACGCGCCGGCCCATCTTCATCCCCTCGGTGGCCGATTACGCGCAGGGCATGCTGGATTCCATCCCGCTGCATCTGGACATGCTGCCCGGCCACGTGACCGGCGCCGATCTCCTGGCCTGCCTCTCGGCGCACCACGCGGGCAGCGAATACGTCACCGTCATGGCGGGCGATGCGAAGGACCGGCTCGAGCCCCAGGCGCTGAACAACACCAACCGCATCGAGCTGCGCGTCTATGCCAATGAGGCGCGGCGCCAAGCCCTGCTAGTCGCGCGCTATGACAATCTGGGCAAGGGCGCATCTGGCGCCGCTGTCCAGAATCTCGGCCTGATGCTGGGCGTTCCGGTCGAAACGCGGCTTGCCGCGTGAGCCAGTCATGCGAAACGCGTCTGGCCGCGTGAGCCCCCTCTACCCCTTCGAGGGGCGCCTGCCCGTCGTGGACGCGACCGCCTGGGTGGCACCCACGGCGGCCGTGATTGGCGACGTCACGATCGGGCCCGGCGCCAATATCTGGTACCATTGCGTCCTGCGCGGCGACACCAACCGCATCGTCATCGGCGCGCGCACGAACATCCAGGACGGCACCATCATCCATGTCGCCTCCGCGCGTTTCCCGACCCTGATCGGCGATGACGTGACCGTCGGCCACGCCGCCATCATCCATGCCTGCACGCTGGAGGATGGCGCCTTCATCGGCATGGGCGCCACCGTGCTCGACGGCGCCGTGGTCGAGGCCGGCGGTGTGCTGGCCGCGGGCTCGGTGCTGCCGCCGGGCAAGCGTGTAGGCCGTCTGGAACTCTGGATGGGCAACCCCGCCAAATTCGTCCGCACGCTGGATGCCGAAGCCCGCGCCCAGTTCGACCGTACCGCCACGCATTACGTCGAGTTGGCTGGCCGCCACCGCAATTCATTGTAACCGTTGCATCCAGCCGTTGCGCGCGCCCGTATCCGGGCACACATTCCATGGCGAAGGAGCTTTTCATGCGACCTATCGTTGCCACCCTGGCCCTGCTGCCGCTGCTGGCCTGCGCGCCTGTGGCCCCCGGCCCCACCGCGTCACTGCCGCCCGGCGCCACGCAAGGTGCCGGCGACCCATTGCGCGGCGCGGTGCTGACCACGGCCTATATCTTCAACAACCAGGCGAGCCTGGCCAACCCGGCCAGCGCCGCGCGCGCGGTCGCGAACATCGAGTACCTGGCGGTGAACCTGGCCCAGGATCCGAGCCTGGGCCGCATGTCCGATGGCGGTTTCCAGCTGGCCGCCGCGCGCACCGAATTGCGCGGCGCCATCGGCATCACGCCCGATGCGCCGCCGCAGCTCGTCATCGACGCGCTCTATGCAGCGGCCAGCGCGTTGGCCGCGCAGGATATGGCGGCCGCGGCGGCCGCCCTGCCCGTTGCCGCCTTCCCCGATAGCCGCGCGAGCGTCGTGCGGCTCACTGCCCTGCCCTCGCTGCCGGCCAGCGCGCAGGCGGCGTCCGCGGCGCAGCAACTCATCCGCAACCAGGATGTGCAGCGCGACCGCGAGATCGGCGCCGGCTCGCCACACCTGTGAAACGCGCGGCGCTGGTCCTGCTGGCACTCGCCGGCTGCGCGGAACTCACCGAAAGGCCCGCGCCGCTGCCCGCCGGGCTTGCGGCGCAGGGCGACCCGGTGCGCGGCATGGCATTCGCCGCGCAACAGGCGCTCGGCGATGGCGGCCGCGCGCTGACCGGCCGGCCGGCGGATATGGCGCTGGCCATGGCGCGGTTGGAACACCTCACGGTGCAGGTGGCGCAGGACCCGCGCTTCGCGGCGGCCCCCACATCTCTGCGCTTCCAGTTGCAGACCGGACGGCGCGAAGCACGCAACGCGCTGGGCATGGCCGATGACGTGCCCCCTGATCGCGCCATCGCCGTGTTGATGGCCGCGCGCCGGGCGCTGCAGGCCAATGATGCGCCGGCCGCCGATCGGGCGCTGCGGGCGGTCACGCGCGATGGCCCCTTGCCGCCGGTCGAACGCCTTGCCGACATGGGCGGGTTGCCGATGTCGGCGATCGCGATGAGCCAGCTTCGCGAACAGATTGCCCTGCTCGATGCGGAAAGCGGCTGGCGCGGCAGTACGCTGGCTGATGCGCCACGGCAGGGGATCAGCGTGAGCGGGCTGGGCGGCAATACCGACCGCTGATGCGCCGGCGCGCGAAGCCTACTGCGCGCGGATATTCTGCGCGCGCGCGATCTCAGCCATGCGCGTCAGGTCAGCACGGACCAGCGCGTCGAAAGCGGCCGGACCGGTGGCGCGCGGCAGCACCGCCAAGGCGGCCAGGCGCGGCGCCATCTCGGCGGAGACCATCACCTGCGCAAGCGTTGCCGCGATGCGCTCGACCACCGCGCGCGGCGTGCGCGCGGGTGCCATCAGGCCCCACCAATGCTCGGCCACCAGGTCGAAGCCGGCCTCGCGGAAGGTGGGCACATCGGGCAATGCCGCCAGGCGTTCACTGCCCATCACGCCCAATGCGCGCACCTGCCCCGCCTGCACCTGCGGCAGCGCCGAGGCCAGGGTGACAAAGACCGCATTCACATTGCCCGCCGCCAGATCCTGCATCGCAGGCCCGCCGCCACGATAGGGCACATGCGTCAGTCGCGTGCCTGTCGCGCGCTGGAACAATTCGCCCGAGAGATGCGAGGCCGCGCCAACCCCACCGGAGCCGTAGTTCATGTGGTCCGGCCGCGCGCGGGCCAGCGCCACGAATTCCTGGATGCTGCGCGCGGGCACATTGTTCGCGCCGAACATCATCAATGGCGCCACGCCGATCAGTGAGACGCGCTCGAAATCATCCAACGGGTGATAGGGCACGCGGTCCTGGATGGCGGGCAGCACCGCGAAGGGCAGGTCCGCCAGCAGCAGCGTATAGCCATCCGCCGGCGCACGCGCGGTGAACTCGGCGCCGAGCATGGAGCCAGCGCCGGCGCGATTCTCGACCACCACGGGCTGGCCCAGTGCGGCCTGCATGCCCGGCTGGATCAGCCGCCCCAGCACGTCCGAGGAGCCGCCCGGCGCGAAGGGCACGATGATGCGGATGGGGCGCGACGGCCAGGATTCCTGCGCCACAGCGGGCATTGCCAACGCGGCGGCGAAGAGCGAACGGCGCTTCATGATGGAAGTTCCTCCACCCCGCACCAATCGGCGATGAAGGCTGCCATGGCCAAGGTTGTTGTCTTCAGATGCGCGAGGTTGGTGCGTTCGTCGAAGGCATGCGCCCCTTCGCCCTTCGGGCCGTAGCACAGGCCAGGGATGCCGAAATACAGGCCGTAGAATCGGGTGTCGTTCACCGCCGTCGTGATGCGCGCGGGCATCTCCGCACCGAAGGCGGCGTTGTGGGCGGCGGCCAGCACGCGCTCGGCCTCACTGCCCGGTTCCAACACATAGCCATCGGCCAGGAAGCCATGCCAGGTCACGCTGGGCGGGTTGTTGGCGAGGAAGGCGTCGGCGCGCGCGGCATTGGCGATCGCGGCCTCCACCGCGCGCTGCACCGTCGCGACATCCTGGCCGGGCAGCAGGCCGATGCGGCAATCCACCTCTGCCCAGGCCGGCGTGGAACTGGCCCAATCACCGCCACGGATGATGCCGGGGTTGAACTTGATGGGGCTGTCGATGTCCCGGTACCAGGGGTGCTCCCGCGCGGCCTTGTTGGCCTCGGCGGTGTGGGCATAGAGCGCCTGGAGCAGCGTATAGGCGGACATGATGGCATTGCTGCCGGTTTGTGCGACGGCGACATGCACGGGCACGCCGGCCACGCGCAGGCGGAACCACAGCGTGCCGGTATGCGCGCGCGTGATGGTGCCGCCGGTGGGTTCGGGGATCAGCGCGGCATCGGCGCGATAGCCGCGCAGCAGTGTCGCCAGCGCGCCATTGCCGGTGCTCTCTTCTTCCGTGACGGTCTGGATGTGGATGTCGGCGGTGGGGCGCAGGCTGGCCGCGCGCAGCGCGTCCATGGCGGCGAACATGCAGGCCACGCCCGCCTTCATGTCATGCGCGCCACGGCCATACATCCAGCCATCGTGGATGTGCGCGGCATAGGGCGGGTGGGTCCACATCTCGAGCGGGCCCTCGGGGACGACGTCGATATGGCCTTGCAGGATGAGCGACCTGCCTGCCATACGGCTGGCACGCGCGGTGCCGACGACCTGGATGGAACCGGCCGGGTCCACATCCACCATGGGGCTGGCCTTGGGGTGCGCGGCGAGCGGAACATCGGCCAGGCTGAAACGGTCCACCGCCCAGCCGCGTGCGGCCATCTGGCGCGCCAGGAAATCCTGCAAGGGCGCCTCGCGCCCGCGCAGGCTCGGGAAGCGCACGATCTCGGCGAGGAAATTCACCTGCGAGTCGAAGCCCGCATCGATGGCGGCGCGCAGGCGGGAGAGGATGGCGGCATCTGGCATGGACGAAGCTTGGCAAGCGCGGCGCCGGCGCACAACCGGCATGCTTGTCGTGCGGGATGAATTCGCCCAGCATCGGGTTGAGGAAGCAGGACCCGCATGCAACTGGACGAGACACGATATGGCGTCGCCCGCGCCGTGAAGCACGCAGCGAACAACATGCTAATGGCAGCCCAGGGCAATCTGGAACTGATGCAGCGCGCCGCCGCGGCCGATGAGCGTCAGCTGCAACGCGCCGAACGCGCCCTGCGCTCGATGCATGCGCTGCGCCTGCTGATCGAGGCGCAGACGCTGCTGCTGCGCCCGGCGGCGGTGGATCAGGCGGAACCTGCGCAGGTGATGCACGCGCTGATGCCAGTGCTGGAGGCGGTGGCCAAAGGCCGGGCCACCATCGCGCTGGAAGCACCGGCCGCCGCGCCCGCGGTACCGATTCCGCGCCCGGATTTCGAGCTGCGCGTGCTGCTGGCAGTGCAGGCCGTGATCGACACGGGCTCGGTGATCTGCGCCGTTCAGGCCGATGGCGTGGCGGTGAACGGCGCTGTTGTGGGATTCAGCCCCAGCTCTTGAATTGCGGCATGGCGCTGATCGGGCCGGCGGCGGCGAGTGCCGTGATGTCCGGCGTGGGGCGTGCGAATTCGGCATCGCCCGCGAAAGCCGCCTCCAATGCGGCGGCGACCCGCAGCACCAGCGCATCGCCCCCGCGCGGACCCACGATCTGCAGGCCGAAGGGGAAGCCCTTTTCGTCGCGTCCGATCGGGAAGGACATGGCCGGGTGGCCGGTGAGCGTGACGTAGTAGGCCAGGCTCAACCAATGGAAATAGGTGCGCACCGGCTCGCCGTCGATCTCGGCCGGGTACAGCTCCTGCCAGGGACGCGGGGAGCAAGTGATGGCCGGTGAGACCAGGACGTCATGCTGGGCGAAGAAGGCCTGGAAGTTGCGGTAGATGCGGGTCTGCGCGGTCAGCGCTTCGGCATTGTCAGCCATGGAGTAGCCCAGGCCTTCCTGCACATTGGCGTGCATGTTGGGGCCGCAGAGCTCTGGCGTCTTGCGGGTTTTCTCGAGATGCGCAGCCAGCACGCCGGCGCTGCGCAGCACCTCGAAGGCGCGGTCGCCGCCGGTGACGTCGGGGGTGGCTTCCTGGGCGGTGGCAAACATGGGCGCCAGCGCAGCCACGACCTTTCGCAAGGCGCGGCGGATGATGGATTCGGTTGGGGCCAGGCCGAAATCCTCGGTGAAGGCCAGGCGCAGGGCGGAGAGGTCCGCGGGCGGTGCCGGATGGAACAACTCCGGGCGTTCGCGCAGCGCCAAGCCCGGATAGGTGTAGGCCAGCGGGTCGGCGCCATCATCGCTGGCCATCGCGGCCAGCATCAGTGCGAGGTCGGGCACGTTGCGCGCCATGGGGCCCAGGATGGACAACGCGTTCCAGCCATGGCCGCGGCGCTCGCTGGGCACCAGGCCGGGTGAGGGGCGGTAGCCCACGATGCCGTTGAAGGCTGCGGGGTTGCGCAAGGACCCGCCGGTGTCGGAACCGCTGGCGAGCGGCACCATGTTGGTGGCCAGCGCCACCGCACTGCCGCCCGATGAACCGGCCGCGTTATAGGCCGGGTTGAAGGCATTGCCGGTCGCACCCCAGACCAGGTTGCGGCTATTCGCGCCCAGGCCGAATTCGGGAACATTCGTCTTGCCCAGGATGATGCCGCCGGCCTCACGCAGGCGGCGGACCATGCCCTCGTCATGGTCGGGGATGTGGTCGGCATAGATCGGGCTGCCCCAGGTGGTGCGCAGGCCCTTGGTGGATTCGAGGTCCTTGATGCCGAGCGGCAGGCCGTGCAGCAGGCCAAGCCTGTCGCCGCGCATGGTGGCGGCGTCGGCGGCTTTCGCTGCGCTGCGGGCGGCGTCGATGTCCATGGCGGTCATGGCGTTGACGGCATGGTTCACGGACGCGATGCGCGACACGCAACTGTCCAGCAGTTCAACCGCCGAGAGCTTCTTCGTGCCGATCAGGCGGCGCGCTTCGGTGGCAGTCAGGTTGCAGGCTTCGGTCATCGCTCAATACCCCATCGCACAGCCATCCTTGCGCGGATCGGACCCGCCGATCAACGCGCCGCGGGCGCGGTCGATCAGGATCGCCTGGCCGCCACCATGCGGCTTGGCGATCGGCTCGCAATCATGGCCAAGCCGCGTCAGGCGCTCGACGATCGCGGCATCGATCCCGCGCTCCACCTGCACCTTGCCCAGGCGCGGGAACAGGCGCGGCGCGTCCAGCGCCTCCTGCACATCCATGCCGAATTCGAAGTGGTTGGTCAGGAACAGCGACTGGCCCATCGGCTGGAAATGCCCGCCCATCACGCCGAAGGGCATGACCGCCTGCCCATCCTGCATCACCATGCCGGGGATGATGGTGTGCATCGGCCGCTTGTTCGGCCCGATGCAGTTGGGGTGGCCTTCCTCCAGCCGGAAGCCGAAGCCGCGATTGTGCAGCAGCACGCCTGAATCGCCCGCGGTGATGCCCGAGCCGAAGCCCTCGAAGAGCGAGTTGATGAAGGAGCAGGCGTTGCCGTCTTCATCGACGACGCACATGTAGATCGTGTCCTTGTGGCGCGCGAGGTCGCTCTCGCCGGCGGGCGGCAGCAGCATCGCGGCGTCGTCGCGGATCAGCTTGGCCAGCGCATCGGCATAGCCGGTGGAGAGCAGCTTCTCGACCGGCACATCGATCTGCGCGGGGTCGGCGATGAAGGCATCGCGGTCACGATAGGCCAGGCGCGCGGCTTCGATATGGCGATGGAAACGCTCGGCGCTGATCGCACCCTGCCCCGGCGTGTCGAGGCGGCCCAGCAGGTTCAGCATCATCAACGCGATGATGCCGGTGCCGTTGGGCGGGCATTGGTAGACATCCATGCCGCGCCAGCGCGTGCGGATGGGCGTGACGAATTCGGCGGCGTCGCCGCGCGCGAAATCCTCCTCCGTGTGCAGGCCGCCGAGCGCCTGCAGCGTGCGCGTCATGTCGGCCGCCACCGCGCCTTCATAGAATGCCTTCGGGCCATTCTTGCCGATGGCGCGCAGCGTGCGCGCCAATGCTGGGAAGGCGATGCGATCGCCATGCGCGGGCGCGCGCCCGCCGGGCAGATAGGCCGCCGCGGTGGCCGGGTGCTTGGCCAGCTTCGCGGCACCATCAGCCCAGTCGGTGGCCACGCGCGCATGCACGTGAAAGCCGTGTTCGGCGAAACGCGCGGCGGGCTCCAGCAGTTCGTCCAGGCCCTTACGGCCGAAACGCGCGTTCAGCTTCGCCCAGGCGGAGACCGCGCCAGGAATGGTCACCACATGCGGGCTGGTCTGCTCCAGCGCGTTGACCTGGCGGGCGCGCAGCGCCTCGGGCGTGGACGCCGCGGGGGCACGGCCGGAGCCGTTCATCGCGATCACCTCGCCGGTGCCGGCGGGCGCGTAGAGGCAGAAGCAATCGCCGCCGATACCGGTGCTTTGCGG
>JAIXVH010000408.1 GCA_027483125.1 Acetobacteraceae bacterium
CCCTGCCCCTGGCAGCACAGGCAGGCCACCGGGTGCGGCGCATCGCGCAGCGTGAAGACGGCGCGCGCGACATGCGCGGGCAGATCAGGTTCGGTGTTCTCGGCCAGCACGGCGGTCTTGCCGTCCAGCGGGGGCAGTTCGCGCAGCACGCGCACCGGCACCCTGGCATCGACGCGCCATGTCATGTCGTTGGCTCCATACCCCATAGACATAAGGATATCTTTATGTCATGTCCACGCCGCCATGGACGAGCTCCTCTCCCAACTGCGCGCGGCGGCTGAACCGACCAGGCTTCGCCTGCTCGCGCTCTGCGCGCGCGGGGCGCTGAACGTGACGGATATGTGCGCCGTGCTGGGCCAGTCGCAACCCCGGCTCTCGCGCCACCTGAAACTGCTGGTCGAGGCACGGTTGCTGGAGCGCATCCCGGAAGGCGCCAACGCCTATTTCCAGGTGCCCGCCGGTGCGGCGGTGGCGCATCTGCTGCTGGCGCGCCTGCCGGAAGACGACGCCATCATCGCCAATGATCGCCGCCAGGCCGCGCGCATCGCCGCCGACCACGCGCGCACCGCCAGCGAGGCCTTCCGCCGCGATGGCGCCGATTGGGACGAGATGCGCGCGCTGAACCTGCCCGCCGCGCGCATCGAGGCCGCGATCAGGACCGCCCTGCCCGCCTCACTGGGTCGGCTTTTGGATGTGGGCACGGGCACCGGACGACTGCTGGAATTGCTGGCGGACCGCGTGGACACCGCGCTCGGCCTGGATGCCAGCCGCGAGATGCTGGCACTGGCCCGGGCGCGCCTGGCGGAGCGCGGCCTGGCCCGCTGTTCTGTCCGCCAGGCAGACATGTATCGCCTGCCGCTGGCCGATCGCGGCTTCGACACGGTGACCATGCAGATGGTGCTGCACTACGCCGAGGACCCGGCCACCGCCATCGCCGAGGCCGGGCGCGTGCTGGCCCCTGGTGGCCGCCTGCTGGTGGTGGATTTCGCGCCGCACCAGCGATCCGATGTCGCGGCCGCGCATGCGCATCGCTGGCGCGGCTTCGATGATGCGCAGATGCAGGGCTGGTTCACGCCAGCCGGCTGCCATCTGCGCCAGGCCCGGCAGATCGCCGGCCCGATTCCCGTCCGCCTGTGGTTGGCCGAGCGGGTGGCAGCACCCGTCGGCACCGAACATGCACTGCAATTCTGAAAGAACGCCATGACCCGCCCGCATCTGCTCGAAGCCTTGAAGCACCAGGTCCTGCTCTGTGACGGCGGCATGGGCAGCCGTGTGCAGGCGATGACGCTGGATATCGAGCGCGACTATTGGGGCCAGGAAAACTGCACGGATGTGCTGTGCCTCTCGCGCCCCGACATCGTGCGCGAAATCCACCAGGGCTACTACGCGGCCGGCGCGGATATGGTGCTGACCAACACCTTCGGCGGCAGCCCGATCACGCTGGAGGAATTCAGCCTGGGCGCGCGCGCCTTCGAACTGAACAAGGTGGCGGTGGAACTGGCGCGCGAGGCCGCGGAATCCTTCGCCGATGGGCGGCATCGCTGGGTGGTCGGCGATATTGGGCCCGGCACCAAACTGCCTTCGCTCGGGCATATCAGCTACGATGAACTGGAAGCCGCGCTGATCATCCAGTGCGAGGGGCTGATCGCCGGCGGCGCCGATGCGATCCTGACCGAGACCAACCAGGACACGCTCTACATCAAGGCCGCGGTGAATGCGGCGAAGGTGGCCCGCGCACGCACGAAGAGCGACATCCCGATCTTCGTGCAGGTCACGGTGGAGACCACGGGCACGCTGCTGGTCGGCCCCGACATCGCCGCGGCCGCCGCCGTGGTGCACAGCCTGGATGTACCGCTGATGGGCCTGAACTGCGCCACCGGCCCGCAGGAAATGGCGGAGCATGTGCGCTGGCTCGCGCAGAACTGGACCGGCGTGATTTCCGTGCAGCCCAATGCCGGCCTGCCGGAACTGGTCGATGGCAAGACGCATTATCCGCTCGGCGCCGATGAGATGGCGGTGTGGATGGAGCGGTTCGTCGCCGAGTATGGCGTGAACCTGATCGGCGGCTGCTGCGGCACCAATACGCCGCATATCGCGGCGCTGGATGCGATGCTGCGCAAGCGTGCAGGCGCCGCGCTGCGGCCGGCGCCGGTGCTGCGCAAGCCGCTATGGGTGCCGTCTGTCGCGTCGCTCTATGGCGCGACGGCACTGCGGCAGGAGAATGCGTATTTCTCCATCGGCGAACGCTGCAACGCCAATGGTTCCAAGGCCTGGCGCGAGCGGCAGGAACAGCATGACTGGGATGGCTGCCTGGCGATCGGGCGCGAACAGGTGGCAGAGGGTTCGAACAGCCTCGACATCTGCACCGCCTTCGTCGGCCGTGATGAGATGGCGGAGATGAACGAGGTCATCCGCCGCTTCACCGCCAGCGTGAACTCGCCGCTGGTGATCGACAGCACCGAGACGCCGATCATCGAGGCCGCGCTGAAGCTGCATGGCGGCAAGGCGATCATCAACTCGATCAACTTCGAGGAAGGCGAGGGCGCGGCGCATGACCGCATGAAGCTCGCCAAGAAATTCGGCGCCGCCGTGATCGCGCTGACCATCGATGAAGTGGGCATGGCCAAGACCGCCGAGGACAAGCTGCGCATCGCCGAGCGCCTGGTGGATTTCGCCTGCAACCAGTACGGCCTGCCGCAGTCGGATCTGATGATCGATCCGCTGACCTTCACCATCGCCACCGGCAATGAGGATGACCGCAAACTCGGGCTGTGGACGCTGGAGGGCATCCGCATGATCCGGGAGAAATTCCCGGAGATCCAGATCATCCTGGGCCTGTCGAACATCTCCTTCGGCCTGAACCCGGCGGCGCGGCACGTGCTGAATTCCGTGTTCCTCGACCATGCGGTGAAGGCCGGCATGACGGGCGCGATCGTGCATGTCTCCAAGATCAAGCCGCTGCACCTGATCCCACCGGAAGAGGTGAAGGTGGTCGAGGACCTGATCTACGACCGCCGCGCGGAGGGCCATGACCCGCTGCAGAAAGTGCTGGAGATCTTCGCCGGGCGGAAGGCCGCCGATTCGGTCAAGAAGGAGAAGGCCGCGACGGTCGAGGGCCGCCTGAAGGACCGCATCGTCGATGGCGACCGCAAGGGCCTGGACGATGAACTGGCCGATGCGCTGGCCAAGGGCATCAAGCCGCTCGAGATCATCAACGACGTGCTGCTGGACGGCATGAAGGTGGTGGGCGAGCTGTTCGGCGCCGGCAAGATGCAGCTGCCCTTCGTGCTGCAAAGTGCCGAGACCATGAAGGCCGCCGTCGCCTATCTGGAACCGCATATGGAGCGCGTGGCGGGCCAGGAGAAAGGCATCATCGTGTTGGGCACGGTGAAGGGCGATGTGCACGATATCGGCAAGAACCTGGTCGACATCATCCTGACCAACAATGGCTACAAGGTGATCAATCTCGGCATCAAGGTGCCGTTGCAGCAGATCGTGGATGCGGCGGTGGAGCACAAGGCGCATGCGATTGGCATGAGTGGATTGCTGGTGAAATCCACCGTGGTGATGCGCGAGAATCTCGAGGAAATGTCCCGCCAGGGCGTGGAGGTTCCGGTGCTGCTCGGCGGTGCCGCGCTGACGCGCAACTACGTGGAAGAAGACTGCGTGAAGGCCTATGCCTGCGGCCGCGTGGTCTATGCGCGCGATGCCTTCGACGGCCTGCACCTGATGGACAAGGTGATGGGCAATGATTTCGACGGCTACCTGGCCACCGTGCAGCAGAAGCGCGTCGGCAAATCGACCAACACCAAGCGCGTGCTGGGCACCGCCGATCCGCGCGGTTTCGCGCCGGTGGATGTGGCCTATGCGCAGGCGCGCCGCCGCCGCGTGACGGCCGATCTGCCGACGCCCACGCCGCCCTTCTGGGGCGCGCGGGTGATCGAGACAGACCCCAAGGCGCTGGTGCCCTTCATCAATGAGCGCAGCCTGTACCAGTTCCAATGGGGCTTCCGGAAAGCTGGGCGCTCCCTGGAGGATTTCCTGGGCTGGGCGAAGCAGGAGCTGCGCCCCGTGCTGAAGCGCATGCTGGCCATCACGCAGGAGCAAGACATCCTGAAGCCGCAGGCGATCTACGGCTATTGGAAGTGTGCCGCCCAAGGCAATGACCTGATCCTGTTCGAACAGGACGGCACCACCGAAGCCGCGCGCTTCACCATGCCGCGCCAGCCGAAGGAGGATGGCGATTGCATCGCCGATTTCGTGCGCGACATCGATGATGCGCAGCGCGACGTGATTGGTTTGCAGGTGGTCACGATGGGGCA
>JAIXVH010000126.1 GCA_027483125.1 Acetobacteraceae bacterium
CGTCTTGGCCAAGATATCCAAGCCCTCACCACCACTGGAGGAAAGAGGATTTGAGATATCTCTTATTTCGCTTAAGCCGCCTTGGCTGCCAGCTCGGGCCGCCGCCTCTAAAGTCGCTTGCTGAGGCGGCGACACTCCTAGAATTCGGCGCAAGATCTGGTCTTCAGAGTCATCACCCGCTCTCCACGCTGACCATATAGCGCTGTAAACCGCCGCAGAGACAACAATCGACTTCATCGCGCACCTCCACTATCACTCTTACCTCTTTTGCCCCTCCAAATCAAGCGCAATTCGGCGTTGCCACGCTGACTGAACGACCGTCCTTCGGGTGTCGGACGATCAACCCAGCCGCGGGTCCAGCCAGGGGTGCGACTGCGCCTGCCAGGGCGTGGCGCGCGCGCCCGCCTCATCCAGCGCGACCCCGAGCCCGGCTGCCTCCGGAACCGCCGCATCCCCGGCGCCAAATGCCAGCGGCGCACCGCCGCATAGGGTGAAGAAGCGCTCCGTCTCGCCGAACTGCACCTCCAGCGGCAGCAGGTTGGGCAGCGTCGCGCAGGCATGCAGGGAATGCGCGTGGCAGACCGGGCCGGTCGGGTTGTGCGGCGCGATCTCCACCCCCGCGGTCAGCGCCAGGGCGGCGATGCGGCGCATCTCCTCATGCCCGCCGCAATGCTTCATGTCGGGCATCAGCACGTCATAGCAGCCGGTCTCGATCAGCGGGCGATAGGCGGCCAGGCCCGAGAGGGTTTCCGCACCCGCCAGGCGCATCCCGCGATCATTGGCCATGCCGCGCAGGCGGCGGATTTCGGCATGGTTCGCCTCGGCCACCGGGCATTCCAGCCAGAACAGGGACAAGGCCGCGACATCGCGGATCAACGCCGCGGCACCGCCGGGCGAGAAGCGCCAATGCGCGTCCACCATCAGTGCGACATCCGGCCCCACGGCCTGCCGCACGGCGGCGATGCGCGCCAGCCCTTCCGCATAGCCTGTTCGCCAGGCGGGGTCGGCCGCGTCTTCCCAGATGATGGGGTCGAAGGGCGCGAGCTTCACGGCACGAAAACCCGCGGCCAGGGCGCGCGTGGCGGCGGCGGCGAAGCCCTCCGGCGTGCGCGGATGGGTGCCGCGATTGATATTGGCATAGAGCGGAATGCGCGGCCGCAAGGCACCGCCCAGCAGCGCATGGATGGGCTGGCCGGCGGCCTGCGCGGCCACATCCCACAGCGCCTGCTCGAAGGCCGAGAGCACGGTCTGTGCGACCAGCCCGCCCGGCGCATGCGGCAGCAGCCGCGCCAGTTGGTTGCGCGCCCCGGCCGGCTCGCCCACCACCCGCGCCGCCAGCCGCGACACCTCAGCCGCCAGCAGCGGCTCCTGGTTTCCCAGCGTGCATTCGCCAAGCCCGGTGATGCCGGCATCGGTGCGCAGCAGCAGGAAGCACCAATTCGTCTTGGGCGTCACCGCGACGCCCAGGAATTCCAGCGCGGTGATGCGCATGCTCATTCGGCCCGGATATTCGCGGCCTGCGCCAGGCGCCGCCACTTGGCGATGTCATCGCGCACACGGGCGGCGAGTGTGGCGGCGTCACTGACCACCAACTGCCCGCCAATGGCGCGGATGCGATCGCGCAGATCGGGCTGCTCCGCGGCGCGGCGCAGCGCGGGCAGCAGGCGTTCGGCCACCATCGGCGGCAGGCCGGGTGGGCCGAACAGGCCGTTCCAGGCCAGCGTTTCATAGCCCGCCAAGCCGCTTTCATGCAGCGTCGGCACCTCGGGCAGCGGCGCCCAGCGCTCCAGCGATGTCACGGCCAGCAGGCGGATTTCACCACGGGTGATGAAGGGCTGGATGTTGACGAGGTTCGCGATGATCACCGGCGCATCGCCCGAGACCACCGCCTGGCCCATCGCGGCGGCGCCGCGATAGGGAATGTGGGTCAGGTCCAGCCCGGTCATGGACTTGAACAATTCCATCGAGAAATGCGCCGATGATCCCGGTCCGGCGGAGGCATAATTCACGCTGCCCGCCGGCCGCGTGCGCAGCAACGCGATCAGCTCCGCAACGCCCCCCTGCGGCAGCAGGCGCGGGTTCACCGCCAGCGCATTGGGGCCGGTGACCAGCAGGGAAATCGGCGTGACATCACGCTCCAGATCATAGGGGAGGTCACGGTACAGCGCGGCATTGATGCCGTTGGAACCGGCATTGCCCAGCAACAGCGTCGAACCATCAGGCGGGCTGCGGAAGACGTGTTCGACGCCGATACGCCCGCCGGCGCCGGCGCGGTTGTCGACCGGGAAGGGCTGGCCCAGCAGCCGCTCCAGCTGATGCGCAAAGACGCGCGCGGTGGTGTCATTGCCGCCACCGGCAGCGTCCGGGACCACAATGCGGACCGGCCTCTCGGGCCAGGATTGGGCGAGGGCTGGCGTGGCGAGAAAGGCTGAGAGAAGCAGGCGGCGTTGCATGCAACAACGCTACAGCGTGATCCCGTTTCACGGAAACCCGCTGTAGCCGCTATGCGAGAATGATTCACCGCGCCGGCGATCCCGCCTTTGCGGATCATGCTCCAACGCGCTCAGCGCATCGGCACCACTGGCACCACGACGATGGGGGGCTTGCGGGTCGAAAGGCCGGAGGGGTCGGGCACCGAATAGGCCGGCGCACAATCCGGGCGCAGCGCGCCGCAATCCCAGCGATAGCCATCCGCCCGGCCAGCAATGCTGCCGCCCTGTTCGAAGCCGCAGCGGCACAGCCGCCCATCCATACAGGCCACCTGGCCGGCATTCACCGGCCCGCAGGATTGCCTGGCGCCGGCGGGCAGCCCGCCGGTCATGATCAGCAGCATGGTCAGGATGGGAAAAACTCGGGCGACTCTGCGTTGCCCAGACGAAACAATATGGCGCATGTCCCGTGCCACCCTCAGCAATGAAAAAGGCCCCGCGCATCGCTGCACGGGGCCTTCATTCTGCTGCGGAAAGCTTACTTGACCGTGACCGCCTGGCGGCCACGCTGGCCGTCACGGACGTCGAGCGCCACCTTCTCACCCTGCTGCAGATCGGCCTTGCCGGCGCGCTGCAGCACGGAGGAATGCAGGAACACATCCTGCCCACCATCATCGGGCGTCACGAAGCCGAAGCCGCGGACATTGTCGAACCACTTGACGGTGCCGTTCACCGAATAGGTCGGGCCGCCGCCTTCATCGAAGTCACGCCGGGGCGGACGATCGCCAAAGGCGCGCTGCGGACGGTCGCCAAAGGCCGGGCGGGGCGGCCGGTCGCCGAAGCCACCACCACCGCCGAAGCCACCGCCGCCGAAATCGCGACGCGGCGGACGGTCGCCGAAGCCACCGCCGCCGAAGGCCGGGCGGGGCGGACGGTCACCGAAGTCACGACGCGGCGGACGATCGCCGAAGCCACCACGCGGCGGCATGCCGCCACCACCCGCACCAGGAGCGCCGGTGCGCTTCACTTCCATGATGCGGGTGACCAAGCGCCGGCCCATGCGGTCGGAGCCGATTTCACAGACGAGCGTGTCATCCGTGTTGGGCGGCGGGTCGATGCCCGCCTGGGTCAGAGCCGAGGCGTGGAAAAAGACGTCCTGCCCGTCGGGCCCCAGGACAAAGCCGAAACCCTTGCGGCCATTGTACCACTTCACCTTGGCTTCGGTGGGGCCTTCGCCCGAAAATTCGTCAGACACGTCGTTGATCAATCCAGATAGGGACACTGTGCGGCAGGATGCCGGGCACACCGCCCAATATGGCACCGCGCCGCAAGGAATGCGAGGGGTTTTGTGAATCATTCCCACGCAAAAATCGCACAAGGCACGCGCGGGCGTCCCGCCGCGCTAACGGAACCGCGCCGGTGAGAAGGGTTCAGCCTCAGGCACAGCCTCACCCGCCAGCATGCGGGCCACGTATTCCGCGCTGGCCGGGCCGCCCGCCAGCCCCACATGGCCATGGCCGAAAGCGTGGATCACATCTGTGCTGGCGCGCGCGGCGCCCAGGCACGGCAGGCCATCGGGCATGGAGGGGCGGTGGCCCATCCAGACCTTCACCCGCTCGGCCGGCAGATCGGCGGGCAGGCCGGGGATGGTGCGCAGCAGGTGCTCGCGCAGGATGCGCGCGCGGTCCCAGTTGGGTGCTGCGTCGATGCCGGCGATTTCCACCTGGCCGGCGACGCGCAGGCCCGTGGCTGTGCGGATCACGCTCATCTTGCCGTCCGAGGGCATGATGGGGGTGCGCGGGCCGGTATCGGGCAGATCGATCACGGCGTGATAGCCGCGTTCGGATTCGAGCGGCAGCTTGTCGCCGACGGTGGCAGCCAAGGGTTTGCCGCGGGCGCCGGCAGCGATGACGGCGCGGTCTGCTGCAATCTCGCCGCCCGGCGTGGTGACGGCGCGCAGGCGACCGCCCTCGACGCGCAGGCCGGTGGCGGGGATGGTGGCGCGCTTGGCGCCGAGGCTTTCGGCATGCGCGACCAGGGCTGCGACAAAGGCGCCAGGATCGATGCAGGACGCACCTTCATCCGTATGGATCGCAAAGCGGTAGCGGCGGTCCAGCGCGGGTTCGAGTTGCCTGAGTTCGTCTTCGGCAATCTCGCGCCAGGTGCAGCCCACGGTGCGGCGGATGCGCCAGGCGAGGGCCTCGGCTTCAAAGGCCGCGCGGTCGGGGTAGACATACATCAGGCCGTTGCGCTGGATCAGCTGCTCGCAGCCGGCTGCGCGCGCCAGCGCCAAATGGCGTGCCGGCGCGTCATGCAGCAGCGCGCGCAATGCGAAGGCGGTGCGGGTCACGCGCTCCTCGGTCCAGCCGGCGCGCAGATAGCTCCAGAGCCAGGGCGCCACGCGCGGGAAATAGCCCCAGCGGATGGCCAGCGGCCCCAGCGGATCGGCCAGGTATTTCGGCACCTTCTTCCAGGTGCCCGGCAGCGCGGGCGGGATGACGGAAAGCGGGTTCATCCAGCAGCCATTGCCGTAGCTGGCGGCCTGTTCGCCCCCCGGCGTGCCGGGGTCGATGATGGTCACATCGAAACCGCGGCGGCGCGCCTCGATGGCGGTGGCGGCGCCGACGATGCCGGCGCCGATGATCGCGACATGGGTCACATCGGCCCCGGCTTCAGACCTTCGCGGCCTTCGCCGCTGCGGTCATCCTGGGCTGCCCGCATCACCGTGGCATCGCCCGGCGCCAGCAGCGACACATGCGCAGAGACCACGCGCCAGCCCTGCCCGGGGATGCGCGCCATGATCTTGGTCTCGCGCCCGATCAGCCCGGTTTCCACGCGTTCATATTCCAGATGGGTCGCGGCGAAATCATCGCCGAAGGTCACGATATGGATGCGCTTCTGCACGCGCTTCGCATAGCGGGCGACAGCGGCGCGAAAGGCGCGGATCGCATCATGGCCATAGAGGATTTCCGTGACGCCGAAGCGCACGGTGCGCGGATCGGCCCAGAAGGTCGCGTCCAGCACGGCCGTATCATTGTTGGCGATCGCCGCTTCGTAGCGGTCGAAGACGGCGCGCACTTCGGCGTGGATGTCGGGTTTGTCGATCTGCATGGGCGCAGCATCCCAGGGAATGGCGCGGCTGCGAAGCCTTGACCTTGCCGTGCTGGGAAGGTGCATCTGTCGGTGATGTTGCGCCGCGTCCTGCCATGCCTGTTGCTGCCCGCCGTCGCGCGCGCGCATTCCGAACTGCGCGCGGCGCAGCCAGCCGATGGCGAACGCCTGGGCGCGCCACCCGCCGAATTGCGCCTCCGCTTCAACGAACCGGTGCAGGTCACGCTATGGCGCCTGCGCGACGCCGCCGGCGGCGAACACATGCTGGCCCGCCCGCGCGATGCCGCGGCACGGCCTGAGCACATCGCCCGCCCAGCGGCGTTGCCGGCCGGGGAATACAGCGTGGAATGGCGCGCGATTTCGGCCGATGGCCACCCGATCCGCGGCACGTTGCGCTTCACGGTGGCGCCATGATCCTGGAATTCCTGCAACCAGGTGGCAGCCTGCTCGATGCCTTGGTGGTGCTGCTGCGCGCGGGCTACCACGCGGCGGCGTTGGGCGCGGTGGGGCTGTTCCTGTATGGGCTCTGGGCGCCCTTGCCGCGCCGATGGATCATCGTCTGCGCGGGCCTGGGCATTGCCTTGTCGCTGCTGGGCCTGCCGCTGCGCGTGCTGGTGCTCACCGGCGGCGAAAGCGCCTGGGACGGCGCGACCTGGGAAGCTGTTCTCGTCTCGCGCATCGGCGATGCCGCAGGGCTGCGCGTGCTCGGGCTGGTGGCGCTGATGCTGGCGGGCAGCGGGCGCGCCGGCGCGGCACTGGGCGGCGCGGGCGCGCTGCTGGTCGCGGCCAGCTACGCGGCGATGGGCCATTCCACCTTGTACCGGCCGCGCCAGGAACTGGCGGCGCTGGTCACATTGCATGTGCTCGCGGTGGGGTTCTGGGTGGGCAGCCTGGGCCCGCTATGGCTGGCGGCGATGCGCGGTGATGCGGCGCTGATCGCGCGCTGGTCGCGGCTGGGGGCGATCGCGGTGGCGCTGCTGGCAGGCAGCGGCGCGGTGCTGGCGGTGCTGCTGGTGCGGCGCACAGACCTGCTGTTTGCGGGCTGGTATGGCTATGCGCTGGTGGCGAAGCTGGTGGTGGTGGGCGCCATGCTGGTGTTGGCGGCGCGGCATCGCTGGGTGCTGGGGCCGGCACTGGCGCGTGGCGAGGCGGGGGCCGGCGCGCGGTTGGCGCGCAGCATCGCGCTGGAGGCAGCGCTGGCGCTGCTCGCCTTCTATGCGGCGGCGGAGCTGGTGTCGGTGCATCCGGTCGATGCGGGGCACCGCATCAACGGATAGTGATGCCGGGTGACGCGGAGTCAACGGGGCGAACACGGCGCGCGCATGCTTCAAGGATCGATACTGCGCGCCGCATCATCCACGGAGAGCACATGTTCCAATGCGCCACCCATGCGGCACCGAGCTGCTGCTGCCTGCCCGGCCGGCGCGGCATGCTGGGTCTGCTGGCGGCTGCCGCCGTCGCGCCCGCCGTGCCGATGCGCGCGGCCCGAGCCGCCGAGGGCCAGTACGAAGCCATGCTGCTGAACTGCATCGACCCGCGCGTCGCCACCCATTCGGCCCATTGGATGGCCGCCGAGAATATGCGTGACCGCTACAGCCAATTCGTTATCGCGGGCGGGCCGCTGGGCGCCGTGCATCCGCGTTTCGCCAGCTGGCACCCCGCCTTCTGGGATAATCTCGGCATCACGCTGCAGTTGCACCGCATCCGGCGCGTCGTGGCCTTCGGGCATCGCGATTGCGGAGCTGCGAAGCTCGCGCTGGGTGAGGCCGCGGTGGCCACGCCGGTGGCCGAGACCGCGGCCTTTGCCGAGGTGCTGAACCAGTTCCGCGCGGCGGTCGCACAGCGGCACCCGAACTTGCCTGTGGTGGGCGGGCTGATGGCGCTGGATGGCAGTGTGACGGCGCTGTAGCTCAGCGTTTCTGGCTGCGCGGGTCCAGCGCATCGCGCAGCCCGTCGCCGACCAGGTTCAAGGCCAGCACCAGCAGGAAGATCGCGAGCCCCGGGAAGATCGCGAGCCAGGGCGCGCTCTCGATGAAGCGCTGCGCGCTGTTGAGCATGGACCCCCAGGAGGGCGAGGGCGGCTGCTGGCCAAGGCCGAGAAAGGAGAGCGACGCCTCGGCGATAATGGCTTCCGCGATGGAGAGCGTGGCCTGCACCAGCAACGGGGGCGCGATATTGGGCAGCACATGGCGCAGCGCGATGCGCCAGGGCGGGTTGCCCATGGCGCGCGCGGCCTCGGCCCAGTCGGAGCTGGCGGCATCCTGCGCCATGCCGCGCGCCAGCCGCACGAAGACCGGCGAGGCGGAGATGGCGATGGCCAGCATCGCATTCTCCAGCGCTGGCCCCAGGAATGCCGCCAGCGCGATGGCCAGGATCAGGAAGGGCACGGCCAGCATGGCGTCAGCGATGCGGGAGATGATGGCGTCGATCCAGCCGCCAGCCAGGCCCGCGACCAGGCCAATCGGCACGCCGATCAGCACCGCGCCGCCGACGGCGATGATGCCCGCCATCAGCGATGCGCGCGCGCCCCAGAGCACGCGCGAGAGCACGTCGCGCCCGTTTTCATCCGTGCCGAACCAGTATTGCGCCGAGGGCGGGCGGCGGATCGCGGTCCAGCTGGTCTGCAAGGGATCGGCCGGGGAAATCCAGGGTGCCAGGATCGCCGCCAGCACGAAGACCGCCACCACCACCAGGCCGAACACCGCCAACCGGTGCCGGAAGAAGGTGGACAGCGCGCGCCGCGCCGGGCTTTGCGCCGCCACACTCATGCGTTGCGCAGCCGCGGGTTGATCAGCATGTAGAGAATATCGGCCAGCAGCGAGAGGGCCACGAAGATCAAGGCGGTGGCCAGCACCACGCCCTGCACCACCGGGTAGTCGCGGTTGAACACGGCATCGACCACCAGCTTGCCGAAGCCGGGGATGCTGAAGATCTGTTCCGTGAGCACCGCGCCCGCGAGCAGTCGGCCGAACTCGATGGTGCCGAGTGTCACCACCGGCACCAGCGCATTGCGCAGCGCATGGCGCGCGATGACGGTGCGCTCGGCCACGCCCTTGGCGCGCGCGGTGCGCACATAATCCTGCGTGAGCGCGCCCAGCATGGCCGCGCGGGTGTGGCGCATCAGGACGGATGCAACGCCGGTGCCGAGCACGAAGGCCGGCATGATGGTCGTCGCCAGCGACTGCACCGGGTCTTCCCAGAGCGGCACATAGCCGGAAGGCGGCAGCCATCCGAGTTGAACGCTGAACAGCAAAATCATCATGATGCCGAGCCAGAAATTCGGCATCGAAATCCCGAACAGCGCGATGGCGTTGATGCCCCAATCCGCGGGCTTGTCCTTCCACACCGCGGACATCACCCCCGCCGGCACGCCGATCACCACGCCGATGATGAAGGACATGGTGGCCAACTGCGCGGTGACCGGCAGCTTGTCCAGGATCAGCGCGCCCACCGGTTCGCGGATGCGCCAGGAGAAGCCGAAATCACCGACCAGAACGCGGGACAGCCAGTGCAGGTATTGCTCCCACATCGGCCGGTCGAGCATCAGTTCCGCACGGATCTGCGCCAGCACAACCGGGTCGCCACGGTCCTCCCCGGCCAGGATCAGCGCCGGGTCGCCGGGCATCAGCTGCTGCAGGGCGAAGATCCCGAAGGAGAGGATCAGCAGCGTGGGGATGATCTGCCCGATGCGGCGCAGAAGCCAGCCGGCCATGTCAGCGAAGCTCCGGGCGCGACGGGATCAATTCAGGCGCATCCCCTGGATACGGATCAGCCCGTCGGCGACCGGCGCGAAACCCGTCAGGCGCGCGGTGTGCGCGACGATGTTCCGCCGGTGCCACAGATAGATGCGCGCGCGGTCCTGGCGCACCGCGATCTCCATGATGCGCGCATAGATGTCGCGCCGCTTGGCCACATCGCTTTCCAACCGCGCGGCATCCAGCAGGCGGTCCACATCGGGGTTGCTGTAGCGGCCGTCATTGTTCGGCGCGCGGCTGTTGAGGAAGGTGTAGATGTTGCCGTCCGGATCGGCGCGGCCCGACCAGGCGATCAGATAGGCCTCGAACTCACCACGCGTCGCGGCCTGCAAGGATGACGCGAATTCCATCGCGTTCAGCCGCACATCGAAGCCGGCCTCGCGCGCCATGGCCTGGATCACCTCGCCCACCTGGCGCAGATCGGGGTTGTTCGGAACCGTCAGGTCCACCTGCAAGGGCGTGCGCACGCCGGCCTCGCGCAGCAGCGCGCGGGCGCGTTCGATGTTGCGCGGCTCGGGCCGGAAATCGCGCAGATGGAAGGGGCTGGCGGGCGGGAAGGGCTGCGCGCTGGGCGTGAACATCCCCTCATAGACCACCTGGTTGATGGCGGCGCGGTCGATGGACAGTTCGAAGGCCTGGCGCACCCGCGCATCCTGCCCGATCGGCGATTGCGCGCGCGCGCCATTGCCGACATTGAACTGGATGGACTGGAAGCCGAGCTCGTCGGACATCGAGACGCGCAGGCGGTTGTTGCGGCGCACCGCGGGCACGTCATCGGGGTCGATGGTCTGGACCATTTCGAGCGCGCCGGATTGCAGATTGGCGAGCCGCACCGTGCTGTCCGGGATGGGCAGGAAGGTGACGCGGTTCACATGGATGTTCTGCGCATTCCAGTAGCCGTCGAAGCGGTCCAGCACGATCCGGTCCTGGGCCACACGCTCGGTGAAGCGGAAGGGGCCGGCGCAGACCGGGCGGGTGCCGAAATTGCGGCCCAGCGCCTCGGCCGCGCGGGGGCTGACGAGCATGCCCGCGCGGTCGGTCAGCCGCGAGAGGAAGGGCGCGGAGGCTTCGCGCAGCTTGATCAGCACGGTGCGGGCATCGACCACCTCGATGCTCTCGATCACGTTGATCTCGGCGCGGCGGAAACTGCCCTGCATGGTGAGGTGCCGGTTCAGCGAGTAGCGCACCGCCTCGGCATCCAGCACCTCTCCGTCATGGAAGCGCAGATTGGGGCGGATGGTCAGGCGCAGCGTGCGGTTATTGTCTTCCCAGCGGTGCGATTCCGCGAGCTGGGGCACGATCTCGAGCCGTTCGTTGATGTCGAACAGCTTGTCGCACAGCGCCGAAAAGACGATGCGGCCGACAAAGGTGCGCGCGAGCGTGGGGTCCAGGATGTCCGGGTCTTCGCGCAGGCCAATGCGCAGGTTCTGCGCATCCGCAACGCCAGCCGACAGCGCCAACACCGTGGCGAGCAGGGTCTTCTTCAGCACGTCAGGCATCCTCCCGGGAAAACCGTGCGGCGAGCTGCGCCAGCCGCGCGCCACCGGTCATGTGTTCAGCAAAGGCGGGCGCGGCTGGCAAGTCCGCGCTGAGGTGACAGGCGACGCCATCGGTGAGCGCCGGTGTTTCGGTGGCACAACGCGGCGCCGCATGCGGACAACGCGTATGGAAACGACAACCCGGTGGCGGCGCGATGGGCGAGGGCGGATCGCCCTCCATCAGCGCGGCCCGCACGCCCTGCCCC
>JAIXVH010000262.1 GCA_027483125.1 Acetobacteraceae bacterium
CGTCTATTGCCGCGACCCTGACGGCAACCTGATCGAGATCAGCAGCTACGGCTGAAAACAGCCGCAAGAAACCAAGGAAACGCCAATGCCTGAACCTCGTGGGCGGATGTTCTTCGCCAATCCGGGCCCGACCAACATCCCGGACAGCGTGCTGCATGCCTGCGCGCGCGCCAGCATCGACTTCAACGACAACGCCTTCTTCGCCGTCTATGAGGAATGCGTCGCCGGCGTGAAGCGCATCCTCCGCACCAAGGCGGATGTGTTCTTCTACACCGCCTCCGGCCATGGCGCCTGGGAAGCCTCGATGCTGAACCTGTTCAGCCCGGGCGATGTGCTGCTGGTGATCGAGACGGGGCATTTCTCCGAAAGCTGGGCGAAGATGGGCAAGGCGCTGGGCCTCGTCATCGAAACCGTCGCGGCCGATTGGCGGCGCGGCGTGGATATCGCCGCCGTCGAAGCCGCGTTGCGCGCCGATACCACGCACCGCATCAAGGCCGTCTGCGCGGTGCAGAACGAAACCGCGGCCGGCACCATGCTGCCCATTCCCGCCGTGCGCGCGGCGATGGATGCGGCCGCGCACCCGGCGCTGCTGCTGGCGGACACGATTTCCTCGCTCGGCTCCCTGCCCTTCGAGATGGATGCCTGGGGCATCGATGTGATGGTCGGCGGCAGCCAGAAGGGGCTGATGCTGCCCACCGGATTTTCCTTCAACGGCGTCAGCGCCAAGGCCATGGCAGCGCACAAGCACGCCACCCTGCCGCGGCACTATTTCGACTGGTCGGAAATGCTGACGCGCCGGCACAAATCCTTCATCGGCACCGTGCCCACCACGCTGTTCTACGGCCTGCAGGAATCGCTGCGGCTGATCGAGGAAGAGGGGCTGGAAAATGTCTGGGCGCGGCACACGCGGCTGGCGCGCGCGGTGCGTGCGGCGGTGAACCACTGGGCCGGCAATGGCGGCGGTGTGGAGCTGTTCTGCCAGAACCAGGACCGCGCCAGCGACAGCGTCACCACCATCCTGCTGCCCGAGGGGCACAGCGCCGATGCGGTGCGCGCCACCTGCCGCAACCAGTTCAATGTCTCGCTGGGTGCGGGGCTGAACAAGCTGGCGGGCAAGGTGTTCCGCATCGGCCATCTGGGTGATCTGAACGAGCCGATGATCCTGGGCACGCTGGCCAGCGTGGAAATGGCGCTGAAGCTGAACAATGTGCCGCACCGCGCCGGTGGCGTGGCCGCCGCCATGGAGAGTTTGACATCCGCCTGAAGCGGCGTATTTCCGGCGCAAACACGCTGGGGATGTCCGTCATGCAACGTCGCCTTTGCCTTGCCCTGCCTTTTCTGGCCGCGCCTGCCCTGGCGCAGCCCGCCGGCTGGCCGGACCGCACGATCAATTTCGTCTCGCCCTTCCTGCCGGGCGGGTCGACCGACATCGTGGCGCGCATCATGGCCGATCGCGTGGCGCAGCGGCTGGGCAACAATGCGCGCATCATCGTGGAAAACCGCGCCGGCGCGGGCGGTTCGCTGGGCAGCGACTGGGTGCGGCAGCGCGCGCCCGATGGCTTCACCTGGCTGCTCGCCAGCGCGTCGAGCCACGGCACCAACCCCGCCGCCATCCCGCACCAGACGCCCTATGACGCGGTGAATGACTTCACGCATCTGGCCGTGCTGGGCGATGCGCCGATGGTGCTGGCGGTGCCGGGCAATTCACGCTTCCGCACGGCGCAGGAGCTGTTCGCCTATGGCCGGGCGAATCCGGGGCGACTGTCCTGGGGCACGTCCGGCGCGGGCGGCATCGGGCATTTGACGGGCGAGTTCATGCGCTTCCAGGCCGGCGGATTCCAGGCGGAGTTCGTGCCCTATCGCGGCGGCAGCCAGGTGCAGGAAGCGCTCGCCAAGGGCGAGGTGGATTACGCGCTGGAAGTGCTGGCCAGCTCCGCGCCGGGGCTGCGTGAAGGCCATGCGCGGGGCCTGGCGGTGACGGCGGCGCAGCGCCACGCGCTGTTCCCGAATATCCCCACCATGCATGAGGCGGGGCTGGAAAACTTCCGCATGGCGACGTGGAACATCATCAGCGCACCGCGCGGCATGGATCCGGGGCTGGCGCGCCACATCAACGCCGCCATCAACGACGTGCTGCGCGATGCGGTGGCGGTGCAACGCCTGGCCACCGCAGGGCTGGATGTGCTGCCCGGCAGCACGCCGGATTCCACGCGCGAATTCGTGGCCAGCCAGGTCGCGCTGTTCCGCGACATCGTGCAGCGCACGGGGCTGCGCCTGGGCAGGTAGCGCTTGCGCAGCGGCGGCTGGCGCGGCCATCCTGTGCGCATGCGCGCATTGCTGCTGATCCTGCTGTTATCCGCCGGGGCTTTGGCGCAGCCCGCGCCGCGCCCACCCACCCCGGCGCAGGAGGAACTGTCCCGCGCCTTCGCTGCCCTGCGCGACGCGCCGGATGAGCAGGGTGCGGCCATGGTCGAACGGCGCATCCTGCAATTATGGGGGCAGCGTTCCACGCCTGCGGTGACGCTGCTGATGAACCGCGGCCAGCGCAATCTGGCCGCGACCCAGGCGCCCGACGCGCTGGAGGATTTCGACGCCGCGATCACCCTGGCACCGGAACTGCCCGAGGCCTGGCTGGGCCGCGCGCTGGCGCATCATGCCAGCGGCGATACGCGCGCAGCGGGCACTGACCTGCAACACGTGCTGCGGCTGGAGCCACGCCACTGGATCGCGCTCGATCATCTGTCGCGCTGGCAGGAATCCGCGCGCGACCATGCCGGCGCGCTGCGCAGCTTCGAGGCGGTGCTGGCGATCAACCCGCGCATCCGCGGCGGCGAGCAGCGGTTGCGCGAATTGCGCAGGTTGGCCCTGGGTGAAGACGCGTGATGCCAGCGCAACACCCGGATGGCGCGCCCGCCCCGCCGCGCGCCATATCCACACCATGGACACGCTGACCACCACCCGCGATGAACGCCGCTGGCAGGCTGTTCTGGCACGCGATTCCGCACCCGCCTGCGGGCCCTTCCTCTACGCCGTCACGACGCAGGGCGTGTTCTGCCTGCCCGGCTGCCCGTCCCGCCCGCCGCTCAGGCGCAACACGCGCTTCTTCGCCGATGTGCCGACGGCCGAGGCCGCCGGCTTCCGCGCCTGCAAGCGCTGCGACCCCAAGGGCGAACGCGCCGCCCTGCATCGCGCCGCGATCGAGGCCGCAATCGCGCTGATCGAAGGCGCGGAGGGCATCCCCTCGCTGGCCACGCTGGCCGCGCGCGCGGGCTACGCGCCGCACCATTTCCTGCGCCTGTTCAAGGAAGTGACCGGCCTGACGCCGCGCAGCTATGCCGAGGGCGTGCGCGGCCGCCGCCTGGGCGCCGCGCTGGCCAGCGGTGCGCGCGTGGTGGATGCGGTGGCCGATGCAGGTTTCGGCAGCGAATCCCGCGTCTATGAAACCCCCGGCCGGCTGCTGGGCATGACGCCAGGGGCGGCGCGCCGCGGCGGCGCGGGCGAGACCATCCGCATCGCCCATGCCGACACGCCGCTCGGCCCGCTGCTGGTCGGCGCCACAGATGCCGGCGTGTGCTTCCTGGGATTCGGCGAGGACGTCACCGCCATCGAAGGCGATCTGCGCCACCGCTTCCCCGCCGCCCGCGTGGAAGCTGCACCGGACGCCCTGGCCGAAACGCTGCGCGCCGTCATCGCCTGGATCCGCGAGCCAATGGCCGCACTGGCCTTGCCGCTGGACCTGCGCGGCACCGCCTTCCAGCGCCGCGTGTGGGAGGCGCTGCAAGCGATTCCCTTCGGCGAGACCACCACCTATTCCGAACTGGCCGCGCGCATGGGCGAGCCGCGCGCGACACGCGCCGTGGCCCGGGCCTGCGCGCAGAACCATGTCTCGCTGGCCGTGCCCTGCCACCGGGTGGTGGGCAAGGACGGCGCGCTCACCGGCTATCGCTGGGGGCTGGAGCGCAAGCGCACTATCCTGGCGAAGGAGGGCGCAGCGCGCGGATCGCGTCCATGATCGCGGCTTCGTCCGGCGTATCGGTCCAATGCGTGGGCACTTCCAGCGCGGCGGTCAGCTGCGCCTTGTAGCTGGCGCGCGGGATTTCGATGGTGCCGAATTGCGCCAGGTGGCCGGTGATGAACTGCGTATCCAGCAGCGTGAATCCGAACAGCCGCATGCGCGCGACCAGATGCACCAGCCCCACCTTGGATGCATCGGTGGCGCGGCTGAACATGCTCTCGCCGAAAAACGCGGCGCCGATGGAGACTCCGTAGAGGCCGCCGACCAGCGCATCGCCCTGCCAGACCTCCAGCGAATGGGCGTGGCCCTGGCGGTGCAGGGCGCGGAACAGGGCTTCGATATCGGTGTTGATCCAGGTGTCCTCGCGGCCCGGCGCGGGCTGCGCGCAGCCCAGGATGACGGCGCCGAAATCCTGGTTGGTGGTGACGCGGA
Source organism: Acetobacteraceae bacterium (assembly GCA_027483125.1). Lineage (GTDB taxonomy): Bacteria > Pseudomonadota > Alphaproteobacteria > Acetobacterales > Acetobacteraceae > Rhodovarius. Next base: position 4,448 of record JAIXVH010000262.1, read on the forward strand.
ACGGCCCGCTCAGCACCGTTCGCTTCAGCCGCTTGGGCAGGTGGAAAGCATCGAGCGGCAGCACGCCGCGCATCTCGGGGTCGAGCCAATAGAGACGCTGGCTGGTGCGTGCTTCCGCCATCGGGAACAGGCCCGCGCGATAGGCGCGCAGCATGAGGTCCGGCGTGATCTCGGGGATGCGGCGACTCATGTCGACCCTCGCTGAAGGCGAGGGTCGACATGAGTCTGTCTCGCCCTCAAACGCCGGGCGCGTCCTTCGGCCGCTTGGCTTTCGCCGGACGGCCGGCGGGCGCCATTCGGCGCCTTGGCCCGCGTGGCGGGCCGATGATCAGTCCTGGGGACCGTCGATTCCATTCATGGAGCGTAGCGCCCGGCGGTCAGCTTTGCACCAGATTCCGTGCCGGGTCAGAGCGTCCAGGGTTCCTCGTTGACGGCGGCCACGCGCCAGTCCGGCCCGACCTTCTCCAGCCGCGTCAGCCCCAGATTCTTGATGCTGAAATGCAGCACCTGCTGCGGCGTCAGCCCCATGGCATGGGCGATCGCGGCGCGGATGGAACCGCCATGCGCGACGATCACGATATCGCGCCCGGCATGGCGCGCGGCGTAGTCCTCCAGCAGCGGGCCGACACGCGCGATCACGTCGGACAGGCGTTCACCGCCGGGCGGGTGTTCCTCGGCGCCATGCGGCCAGAAGGGGTGCGCGGGGTGGGTCAGGCGGTCGACCAGTTCCTCGTGGGTGATGCCCTGCCATTCGCCCAGATGCTGCTCGACCAGCTCCGGCTCCTCGATCAGCGGCGCGGGGGTGTAGCCGCCGGCGAAGATCGCGGCCGCGGTGGTCTTGGTGCGCTGCAAGGGCGAGGTGACCCACACCGCATCCGCCGGCAGGCGCGCGGCCAGCCAGCGATACAGCGCGGCTTCCTCACGCAGTGCGAGGTCGCACAGCGCGACATCCATCGAGCCGTAGAGGATGGTCCGCGCCGCCGGCGTGACAATGGCGTGGCGGACCAGGAAGAAGCGCGTGGAGCTCATGCGGCGTTCCATAAACCTGGTGCGGTGCAGCACAAGTGGCACGCGCTTGCCGCTTGATTTCGCGCGGCTTTCGAAGCAAAGGCTGGCCGCGGGCACAATGCCTGGTGAAGGAACCAATCAATGGCACGTCTGGCTTTGGTGACGGGTGGACAGCGCGGCATCGGCGCCGCCATCAGCGAGGCATTGCTGGCGCAAGGCCGCCGCGTGATCGCGAGCTACGCGGGCAATGACGCGGCCGCGGCGGAATTCACCGCACGCACCGGCATTCCCTGCGTGAAGTTCAACGTGGCGGATTACGATTCCTGCGCCGAAGCGCTGGCGCGCATCAAGGCCGAGCACGGGCCGGTGGAAATCCTGGTCAACAATGCCGGCATCACGCGCGATGCGATGATGCGCAAGCTGACCCGCACCTGGTGGGATGAGGTGATCGATACCAACCTCGGTTCTTGCTACAACATGTGCAAGGTCGTGTGGGACGACATGAACGCGTCGAAGTTCGGGCGCATCGTGAATATCGGCTCGGTGAACGGCCAGGCGGGGCAGCTGGGGCAGGTGAACTACGCCGCCGCCAAGTCCGGCATCCATGGCTTCACCAAGGCGCTGGCGCAGGAAGGCGCGCGCAACCAGATCACGGTGAACGCGATCGCGCCGGGCTATGTGGACACGGAAATGGTCCGCGCCGTGCCGGCCGATGTGCTGGAGAAGATCGTGGCGCGCATTCCGCGCGGGCGGCTGGGCCGCGCCGAGGACATCGCACGCGGCGTGGCCTTCCTGACCGCTGACGACGCGGATTTCATCACCGGCGCGACGCTGTCCATCAATGGCGGGCAGCATATGTACTGAGGCGCCGCGGGGCGGCGGTCCTGCGCTACTGCATGTTGCGCAGCCGCCCCTCCAGCATCGCACGCCAAGGCGCGTTGGGCGGCGTGTCGTTCAACAGCGCCTGCCAGGCGGCGCGCGCCATGGCGGGGCGGCCGGCGGC
>JAIXVH010000044.1 GCA_027483125.1 Acetobacteraceae bacterium
CCACGCTCAACAGCCGCGAAACCCCGCGCTCCTGCATGGTCACGCCATAGAGGCGGTGCATGCGCGCCATGGTCAGCGCGTGGTGGGTGATGATCAGGAAGCGGGTGCGCCCATCCTCGGCCATTGCGTCCAGCAGGTCGCACAGGCGCTCCACATTGGCGTCATCCAGCGGCGCATCCACCTCGTCCAGCACGCAGACCGGGGCGGGCTGGCAGCGGAATACGGCGAAGATGAGCGACAGCGCCGTCAGCGCCTGTTCCCCGCCCGACAGCAATGACAGCGCGGATAGTTTCTTGCCCGGCGGTTCGGCATAGATCTCGAGCCCCGCCTCCAGCGGGTCCTCGCTGCCAACGAGTGCGATATGCGCCCGCCCGCCGCCGAAGAGCCGCGTGAACAGCGTGCGGAACTGCGTATCCACCTGGTCGAAGACGGCGCGCAGCCGTTCGCGCGCATCGCGGTTCAGGTGGCCGATGGTGCCGCGCAGCTTGGCGATCGCCGCCGCCACCTCCTCGCGCTCGCGCGCCACATTGGCGATGCGCTCCTCCGCCTCGGTCAATTCGATATCGGCGCGCAGATTGACCGGGCCCATCTCCTCGCGCTCACGCGTCAGGCGCTCAACCTTGCGGCGCGCGCGCTCGATCGCGGCGTCATCGGGCGCTTCGGCGATCTCGGGCAGGGCGGCATCGGGGCCGAGCTTTTCGGCCGCGCGTTCCAGCACGCCAAGCCCCGCGGTGCGCGCGGCCTCGATGGCCGCTTCGGTGCGCACCGCGCCTTCGCGCGTGCTGGCCAGCGCGGCATCGGCGGCGCGGCGGGCCTCCTGCGCGGCGCGCCCTGCGGCTTCCACGGCGGCGAGCGCGGCCGCGGCCTCTGCATGGGCGGCTTCCGCCTCTGCAAGGCGGCGGGCGCTGGCGGCGCGTTCGGCCTCGGCGGTGGCGGGCGCTTCGGCGGCGCGGGCGGCTTCGGCGCGGGCGGCCTCGGCGCGGCTGGTCAGTTCGGCAAGCCGCGCGGCGGCATCGGTGCGGCGGGTGGCCCAGGCGGCGCGTTCGGCCTGGGCGGCACGGCGGCGTTCGCTCAATCGGTCGCGTTCGGCCAGCAGGGCAGCGCGTTCGCCCAATGCGGCGTTCTCGGCGCCGCGTGCCTCGGCCAAGGCGCGGCGCGCGGTCTCCACCGCATCGCGCGCGGCGGCGAGATCGGGCAGGGCCGTGCGATGCGCCCGCGCTTCGGTCAGCGCCGCTTCGGCATCGCGCAATTCGGCAGCGAGGCGTTCGCGCTGCGGCGCCAGGCCCGCCAGCCGCGCGGCGGCGGCGGCGGCGCGGGCGGTGAGCGCATTGGTCTCGCGCCGCGCCTCATCCAGTGCGGCATCGGCGGCGCGACGGGCCTCGCGCGCGCGGGTCTCGGCGGCTTCGGCGGCGCGGGCGGCCTCGCGCGCGGCATCGGCGCGGCTGCGGGCGGTGGCGGGTTCGGGCAGGGCCGCGATGGCCTGTTGCGCGGCGCCCAAAGCGGCCTCGGCCGCCTCATTCTCGCGCGCGGCTTCGGCCAGTTGCGGGGCCAGTGCCGCGGCGCGCGCTTCGGCGGCGCTGGCGCGCGCGGTCAGGTCGGCGGCGCGGCGGCGGGTGTCGGAGGCGCCGCTCTCCGCCGCGTCGCGGGCGCGGCGGGCATCGGCCTCGGTGGTGATGGCCTGCGCATCGCGGGCGGTGGCGGCATCGCGCGCGGCGCGGGCGGCGGCGGCGGCATCCCGCGCCTGCCCGAGCCGTGCCTCGGCCGCGCGCAGCCGTGCCATTTGTTGCAGCCGGGCCGCGCCGGGGTTGGGGCCGGCCTCGGCCAGCGTATGCCCATCCCAGCGCCAGAGCCGCCCTGCGCGGTCCACCAGCGCCTGGCCGGGCGCGAGTTCGGCTTGCAGCGCCGCGCCATCGCCCGCCACCAGCCCCACCTGCGACAAGGCGCGGGCCAGTTCCGGCGGTGCCTGCACCAGCGCTGCCAGCGGCGTGGCACCGGCGGGAAGCTGCGGGGGCGCGGCCAGCGGCGGCAAGGCGCGCCAATGCCGCGGCGCGCGGGGGTCGCGCGCGGAATCCAGCGCATCGCCCAGCGCGGCACCCAGGGCTGCTTCCAGCCCCTCGGGCACCGCGATCGCCTCGATGATGGGCTGGGCGCTGTCGGTGGGGCCACGCAATGCACCGCGCAGACCGTCGATCTCGGCCAGGATGCGCGCGGCCGCGGCCTCGGCGCCGCTATCGGCCTGGCGGGCGGCGGCGAGGGCTTCGGTGGCGGCTGCGCGTTCAGTGGTGGCGGCGGCCAGCGCCGCGCGGGCGGCCTCCAGCGCGCGGGCGGCCTCGGCCTCGGCGGTTTCGGCGGCGGTCAGCGTGGCGGGCGGGATGCGCTGCGCTTCCGCCTCGGCGGCGCGGGCCGACAGGCGGGCTGCCTCCTCGGCGGCGCGGCGGGCGCGGGACTGCGCGGCATCCAGGTCGCGGCGGGCGCGGGCCAGGTTGGCCTCCGCCTCGGCCGCCGCGCGCGCGGCCTCGGCGGCGGTGGCGGCGGCGGCCAGGCGGGCGGCCTCCGCCTCGGAGAGGGTGACGCGCGCGGCCTCGGCGGCGCTGTCCTGGGCGCGGGCGCGGTCCTCGGCCGCGGCGATGGTCTCGGCCGGCACGGTCGCGGCTTCGGCGGCGGCGTGTTCCTGCGCGAGGCGCGCGGTTTGCTCCGCCAGGCGCTGCTGCCGCTGCTCGGCAAAGGCCAGTTCGCCGGCCACCTGGTTGGCCCGCGCGGCGGCCTCGGCGGCGGCCTGCGTCGCGGTATCGGCGCTGGCTTCGGCGGCGCGCGCGCGGGTTTCGGCGGTGGCGAGTGCCGCTTCGGCGGTGGTCAGCCGCTCGGGCAGGGCGGCCTCGGCACTGGCCAGCCCCGCATCCTCGCGGCCGGCGCGCTGTTCGGCGGCCCGCGCATCGGCCTCGGTCGCGCTGGCATGGTCGAGATCGGCGGCGATCTGCGTGGCAAGCGATTCAGCGGCGGCAAGGGCTGACTGGGCGCGGGCGAGCGCGGCCTCCAGCCCTTCGGCCTCGACGCGGCGGCGCTCCAGCGTGGTGCGCGCGGCGGCTTCGGCGGCGCGGGGGGCGGGGATGGCCTGTTCGGCCTCGAAGGCGGCGATGGCGGCGGCTTCGGCGGCGCTTTCGGCGCGTTTCAGCGCGAAGCGGGCATCGGCGCCGGCGGCTTCCGCGGCTTCCAGGGCGGCTGCGGCGCGGGCGGCTTCCAGCGCCAGGGCCGCGGCTTCGGCATCACGCACCAGGCCTGAGAGGTTGCGATAGCGCGCGGCCTGCTTTGCTTGCCGCACCAGGCCTTCGCGGGCGGTTTCCAGCTGCTGGGTCAGGTCCTCGGCGCGGGCGAGGTTGTTCTCGGCCTGGCGCAGTTTCAGCTCGGCCTCGTGCTTGCGGGCGCGCAGGCCGGCGATGCCGGCGGCCTCCTCCAGCACCGCCCGGCGTTCCTCGGGCTTGGCGTTGATCAACTGCGCGACGCGGCCCTGGCTGACCATGCCGGTGGCGCGCGGGCCGGAGGCGAGGTCGGCGAACATGGTCTGCACATCGCGCGCGCGCAATTCGCGGCCATTGATGCGGTAGGTGGAGCCAGCGCCGCGTTCGATCTTGCGGGTGACTTCCAGCTCCGGCTCGGCCTCCAGCGGGTGCGGCGCGAGGCCGGTGGCGTTTTCCAGGAACAGCGTGACTTCGGCGATGTTGCGGCTGGGGCGGGTCGCGGTGCCGGCGAAGATCACGTCTTCCATCTCGCCGCCGCGCAGGGAGCGTGCGCTGGTCTCGCCCATGGCCCAGCGCAGGCCTTCGACCACATTGGATTTGCCGCAGCCATTGGGGCCGACAATGCCGGTCAGGCCGGGGCGGATTTCGACCAGCGTGGATTCAGCGAAGGATTTGAAGCCGGCGATGCGCAGCCGGACCAGATGCGCCTCGGGCGCGCGGGGGCGCGCTTCCTCGGGCGCGGGGTCGGCGCCTTCGGGCTCATCGGGCGGGGGCGCGGCGTGGTCCATCACGGGGTGGCGCGCGCGCCTGGATCTGCGGCAGCGGGGGGCAACTGCGACTCCATGGCAAGGGCGAATCGGTTACCGGGATGGCGGGCGGCTGTCGAATCCTTCGGCTCGGTCTGCCCGCCGCCGCGGCGGCGGCAGGGCGGCAGAGGCTGAGAAAACCGCTCCCAACTTCGCAATTCGTTAATGCTTCATCCGTATTGGAGTCGTGGGAATCACATGCCTAAGACTCGATAGGCGAGTGATGCCGACGTCGGCACCAAGCGTTCAACCCGCTACCCGGAAGGAAAGCCGCTTACCATGACCAGGATCATGTCTCGCCTGCCCTTGGGCCTGAAGGCGCTGTTGCCGATCATCCTGCTCGGGCTGCTGCTGCTCGGCACGGCTGCCGCGTTGATGACCAAGATGCGCGACGTCGACACACGCTACTCCCGCCTGCTTGAGCGTGAGGCGACCGCGGCGACCTATGCCGCGCGCCTCAACCCCGTCCTCATGGATTTCGCGCGCGCCCTCTGGCGCAGCGTCGCCATCCGCCAGGCGGAGGACATCGCGGCTGCGACGCGCGAGATCGAGGCCATAGGCGCGACATTCCGGGAGAGGATCGGCCAGACGGCCCTGACGGTCGCCGGCACGCCGCAGCAGGAGCAACTGGCGGAGATCGATCGGAAATTCATGGGCCTGACCCTTGTCGGGCAGCAGGCGCTGCGCCTGCTGGCCGCCGGCAACGGCGATGAGGCGCTGGCGCTGCTGCGGCGGGACTTTTCCACTCAGGTGACGGAGCTGCGCCGGCAGAGCCGCGAGTTGAGCGACCAGTTGCATCAACTGGCCATGGAGCGCCGCGCGGCGGTGGCGGCTGAGGTTCGCGGC
>JAIXVH010000303.1 GCA_027483125.1 Acetobacteraceae bacterium
CGACGATGTTCCTGGAACATGACGACCTCTATCAGGCCGGCGGGCATTCCCACATCCAGATCGGCCGCAAGCTGATCGAGGCACCGGGGGAATGCCGGTCCAACCACCAGGTGATCTGCGATCTGGCACATCGGCTGGGCGCCAAGCACCGCGGCTTCGAGATGACCGAGATGGAGATGGTCGATGCCACGCTGCGCGCCTCCGGCTGGCCCGGTGCGCAGGAAGTCATCGAAAAACGCTGGATCGACGCGCAGCCCAGCTTCGCTGACAGCCACTTCCTCGACGGCTTCGGCCACCCTGGCGGCCGCTTCCGCTTCAAGCCCGATTGGGCCGGCATGGGCCGCCTGGGCGATCGCATGACGCCCATGCCCGACCACTACCACGGCATCGACAACGCGACCGAGGCCCTGCCCTTCCGCCTGGTCACCGCGCCGGCGCGGCAATTCCTCAACACCTCCTTCACCGAGATGCCCACGGGCCGCAAACGCGAAGGCCGCCCCACCGCCATGGTGCATGTGGCCGATGCCGCGCGGCTGGGCGTGACGGAGGGCGGGCGTGTGCGCCTCTCCAACACGCGCGGCGCGGTGACACTGCACGCCACCCTGGTCGAACAGGGGCAGCAGCCCGGCACCGTCATCGTCGAGAGCATCTGGCCGGGCGAGTATTTCGAGGGCGGCGTGGGCATCAATGCGCTGACCTCCGATGACCCGGCGCCGCCCTTGGGCGGGGCCGTGTTCCACGACACGGCGGTGGCCATGGAAGCCGTCGCGGCGGAGCTTTCCATTGCGGCTGAATAGGCTGTAACCTCCCGGCAAAACGGGAGGAACGTCATGCATCGTCGCGCATTGCTGGCCTGCACGCTGGCCACGCCGGCCCTGGCCCAATCCTGGATCGCCGACCGGCCGATCCGCGTCATCGTCACCTTCCCGCCCGGCGGCACGGTGGACACGGTGGCGCGCCTGATCGTGCCGGCCATGAGCGAGCGCCTGGGCCGCACCATGGTGGTGGAAAACCGCGGCGGCGCATCGGGCGCGATCGGCGCCGATGCGGTGGCGAAATCGGCACCCGATGGCCACACCATCGGCTTCGTGCTGTCCACACACGCCGTCAATCCAGCCATGAACCCGCGCCTGCCCTTCGACACGGTGAATGACTTCGCCCCCGTGGGCCTGGTCGGCGGCGCGCCGGTGCTGATGGCGGCGAACAACGCCTCGCCCTTCCGGACGCTCGCCGATGTGGTCGAGGCCGGGCGGCGGCGCGGCGCCGAGCCCGCCTATGGCACCATCGGCAATGGCAGCACCGGCCACCTGACCTTCGCGCAGTTGCAGACGCTCTCGGGCGCCACCTTCCTGCACACGCCCTTCCGCGGCGGCGGGCCTGCGGTGCAGGCGGCACTGGCTGGCACCGTGCCGCTGGTGGTGGCGAGCACGGTCGTGGTGGGGCCGCAGGTGGCCAGCGGCACTCTGCGCGGGATCTGCGTCTCCGGCGCGCGGCGGAGTGCGGCGCATCCGGATGTGCCGACCATCGCCGAACAGGGCTTCCCCGGCTTCGCGGCCGATAGCTGGGTGGGCGTGCTGGCGCCCGCGCGCACGCCCGCACCCATCGTCGAACGCCTGAACGCGGAGATGAATGCGGTGATCGCCACCCCCGAGATGCGCGCGCGCTTCGACACGCTGGGCATGACGCCGGACGCGCAGACGCCCGCGCAATTCGGCGCCTTCATCCGCAGCGAGATGGAACGCTGGGGCGCGGTCGTGCGCGCCCACAGCATAGTCGCGGATTAGGCGACCTCGACGTAGCGCAGATAAGGCCGCACCGCTTCCCAACCCTGCGGGAAGCGCGCGCGGGCATCATCATCCGACAGGCTGGGCAGGATGATGGCGCGCTGGCCGGGCTGCCAGTTCACCGGCGTCGCCACCTTGTGCCGGTCGGTCAGTTGCAGGCTGTCCAGCACGCGCAGGATTTCCTGGAAATTGCGGCCGGTGCTGGGCGGATAGGTCAGCGACAGGCGCAGCTTCTTGGCCGGATCAATCACATAGACCGCGCGCACGGTGACGGACGGGTCGGCCTCGGGGTGGATCATCCCGTAGAGGGTGGCGACCGCCCGATCGGCATCGGCGATCATCGGGAAATTCACGTGGCTGCCTTGTGTATCGGCGATATCCGCCTCCCACCCGGCATGGCGGTCCAGGCTGTCCACCGACAGGCCGATCAGCTTGGCGCCACGGGCTGCGAATTCCGGAGCGAGCCGCGCGGCCTCACCCAGTTCGGTGGTGCAGACCGGCGTGAAATCCTTGGGATGGCTGAAGAAAATGCCCCAGGAATCGCCCAGCCATTCATGGAAGCGAATGCGCCCGTGGGTGGTTTCAGCGGTGAAGTCGGGCACGATCTGGCCCAGCTGGAGGGTCATGCGGATTCTCCTATGCGCGGCGGACATTGCCGATATCCACAATTTGGTATCGCGAATTCACTTTCGCAACCCGGCAAATTCCACTATCTACATCCGCATGAACCGACGCATCCTCCTCGCCGGCCTGCCGGCCCTGCTCGCCACCCCCGCTCTGGCCCAGGCCGAGCGACCCATCCGCCTGATCGTGCCCGTCGCCCCCGGCGGCAGCCAGGATATCGTGGCCAGGCTCTTCGCCCGCCATATGTCGCCTGCCCTCGGCCAGCAGGTCGTCGTTGAAAACCTGCCCGGCGCCGGCTCGAACCTAGGCTATGAGGCGGTGGTGCGCGCCAGGCCCGACGGGCTGACCATCGGCGCGGGGTCCGACAGCCTGTCGATCAACCGCAGCCTCTTCCCCCGCCTGGGCTTCGACCCGGTGGCCGATATCACACCCATCGCCCAGGCCAGCATTGTTCCACAAATTCTGGTGGTGGATTATCGCAGCCCGGTGCGCAGCCTGGCGGATTTCTACAGCCTGGCCCGGCGCGAGGCGCTGGCCGTCGGCACGCCGGGCAATGGCAGCCTGTCGCATCTCTTGCAGCAGGTGCTGCAGGATGCTGGTGAGGTCAGCTGGACCCACGCCCCGTATCGCGGCGGCGCGCTGGCGCTGAACGATCTGATGGGCGGTTCGCTGCAAGGGGTCATGATCAATATCGGCGCGGTGGCCGAGCATGTGCGCGCCGGCCGCCTGCGCGGCATCGCCGTCTCATCCCCAGGCCGTGCCGCGGCCCTGCCCGATGTGCCGACCTTCACGGAATCCGGCCTGCGCGGCGCCGATGCGGTGGGCTGGCACGGGATCTTCGGCCCCAAGGGCATGGCGCCCGAATTGGTGGCGCGGCTGCATGGCGCGCTGGTCACCGCGCTGCGTGTGCCGGAGGTGGCGCAGCGCCTGGCCGCACTCGGCATCGAACCCACCGAGGCGCCGCCCGAATCACTGGGCGCGCGGCTGGTGGCTGATGCCGATCGCTGGGCAGTGCTGATCCGTCGCGCGCAGCTCAGGCCGGAGTGATCCAGCCTTCCTCGGTGGCTATCGCGTGCAGGGCCATATCGCGCGGGCCGGTCGGCACGCGCGGAACCTGCTGCGCGGCATAGGCCACGCCCACCGCGCGCGCGCCGGGCAGGCCGGCGAGCGTCCGGTCGTAATAGCCGCCGCCATAGCCAAGGCGGTGGCCCCGCGCATCAAAGGCCAGCAGCGGCACCAGCAGCCATTCGGGCGCGGCCTCGGCGCCATCGGCCGGGTGCTGCGTGCCGAAGCGGCCGGGCGCCATGGCGCAACCGGGCGCCCAGGCGCGGAAGGTCAGCGCCTGGCCGCGCGGCGGTGTGACCGGCAGCAGAATGTGATGACCGGCGGCGTGCAGGGCCTGGATGGCGGGGGCGGTGTCAATCTCGGCGCCCATGGACCAGAAGGCGGCGATGCGCGTGGGCGTGGCGGGCATGCGCGGCAGCAGCACACGGGCCAGCGCGGCGCCGGCATCGGGGGTGTTCAGGGTCTCGCGCAGCGCCATCATGCGCGCGCGCAGGGCGGTTTTTTCGGCCGGCAGCGTGTCATCCATCACGCGACCGCCCCCAGAACATCACAGCTTGCGCGCCTTGCCTGATCAGCGCGCCCCCCACGAGGATCCGCGCGCACGGCGCGCGGCGCCGCCCATAAGCCCCAACCACCCGCGATGCACCTTGCGCGGCGAAAGCCAAGCCGGCGGATGCCGGCGCACGGCGTTTGAGTGCCCAAAAATACTGCGAAGCCGGCACTAACGCTGGCGTTGCATGCTCCCAAGGCCTGTTAAAACAGGTGGGCACCAGATACCCGAACCACGGTTCGGACAGAGCCAGTTCCCGGGAGTTGCTTATTGGCCCTGGGCATGCCGGTGCCTGGCGGGAAGGCCAGCCTCGCCCCTGCAAGTTAGGGACGCTCGAGCCCAACCGCAATGCCCTCGATGCGTTCGGCGATGCGCGCCAGGCGCTCGGCCAGGCGCGGATCGGCGGCGGGTGCGGGTGCGGCGGGCAGCCCGCCATCGCTCATGCGCGCCATGTCGATGCGCAAATCGCCCAGTTCATCGGCCAGCAGCAGCGCCACATGCAGCAGCATGCGCGATTCCGAGAACTGCCCGCCCATCTGGCGAATGGACTGCACCTTGGCTTCGATCACGCTGATCAACTCGCGCACATGCGCCTCTTCGCCATCGCGGCAGCCGATGGTGTGGCTGTAGCCGTTCACGCGGACGGTGACCTGTCCCATCAGTTCTTCTCCGCGGTGTCTTCGGCCAGGGCGCCGCGCAGCTGGGCCAGGGCGGCATCCAGCCGGGCAGAGAGGGTGGCGACCTCGGCGCGGGAGACCATCTCGGCCTCGCGCACGGCGGCCGCGGCCTCGATCGCGGAGAGCCGCTTCTCGATGGCGCCCGCCAGCCGTTCGACGGCCAGTTCCAACCGTTGCGCCGCCTGCAATGCGGGGTCGGTCGTCAGTTCCAAGAAACGCGCCCCTGTGGTGAGTTGTGCCTTGTTCGCAAGGGGTCGCATGGTGCGCCACAGCATGCAAGGGCCGGCCTTCATCGTGCACGCGGCGCGCGAGGTGCGCGCAGTGCTGGCGCTTGGCGCGCCGGTCACGTTGCTGTCAGCGCCGGGGGCGGCGGGGTATCTGGGTGCGGCCGGCTTCATGGCGATGCTGCGCGAAGGCGGCTGGGATGGTGGCGCCGCGCTGCTGGATTGCGGCGCCGGCGCGGGCTGGGCCTGGGCGGCGCTGGCGGCCGGCGTGCCGGGGGTGGTGCTGGCCGAATGCGCGGCGCGGGCGGATATCGCCGCGCGCTTTCCCGGCCGTCTGTGGGAAGCAGCGCCGCCGGCGCGGGACATGGCGCAATGGGATGCGCGGCGCGGTGATGCCTGGCTGCGCGAATGGTTCAGGCCAGGGTGAACCCCTCATCGAGCCAGCCGGTGATGCCGCCCAGCATCAGCTTCACCGGCCGGCGCAGCCGCGCGAGATTCAGCGCGGCACGGTCCGCGCCATTGCAATGCGGCCCGGCGCAGTAGACGACGAAGAGCGTCTCGGGCGGCCATTCGGCCATGCGTTCGGCGCTGATCTGGCGGTGCGGCAGGTTGATCGCGCCCGGCACATGGCCGCGCGCGAAGGCATTCGGGCCGCGAACATCCAGCAGCACGAAGCCGGGCGTGCCGGATGCCAGGGCGGCCTGCACATCGGCGCAGTCGGTCTCGAAGGCCAGGAGTGCTGCGTGGTGCGCGGCAGAGGCCTCGGGTGTGGCGGCGGGGGTGGCGATGACAAGGTTCATGGTGGCTCCTTTCAACGCCTTTCTTGCGCGGGCGGCGTGGTTCCGATAGTTGGCCGAAATGCCAATGACCGGACGGATCGCGCCACAAGGCCCGCGCGTGGCCATTCTCGCCTATGACGGGCTTTGCGCCTTTGAATACGGCGTCGCGCAGGAGGTCTTCGCCCTGCCCCGGCCGGAGATGGGCGCAGGCTGGTATCGCTGCGCCACGCATGCGGCCGAACCCGGCCCGATCCGCATGGGTTCGACGCGGCTGCAGATCCCGCGCGCACCCGCGCTGCAGGCCGCGGATCTGATCGTGGTGCCGGGCTGGCGGGGCATTGATGCCGCGGTGCCACCTGCCCTGTGCCGCGCGCTGCGCCGCGCCCATGCAAGGGGTGCGCGCATCATGTCGCTGTGCTCGGGCATCGTGGTGCTGGCCGAGGCCGGGCTGCTGGAAGGCCGGCCCGCCACCACGCATTGGCGCTACATCGATGCCGTGGCGCGGCGCTTTCCCGCGCTGACCCTGCTGCCCGACCGGCTCTATGTGGATGCGGGCGATGTGCTGACGGCCGCCGGCAGTGCGGCGGGGATCGATCTGTGCCTGCATGTGGTGCGGCGCGATTTCGGCGCGGCGGCGGCCAACAGCGTGGCCCGCCGCCTGGTGGTGCCGCCGCATCGCGAGGGCGGCCAGGCGCAGTTCATCCAGCACCCCGTCCCGCGTGAGCGCGCGGCGCCGCTGGGGCCGCTGCTGGACTGGCTGCGTCGGCACCTGGCGCAGCCGCCGCGCCTGGCCGAAATGGCCGCGCAGGCGGGCATGTCGCTGCGCAGCTTCCAGCGGCATTTCCGCGCCACCACCGGCTGCACGCCCGGCGAATGGCTGGCGGCCGCGCGCATCCGCGCAGCCCAGGACATGCTGGAGGCCGGCCGCGCGCGCCTGCCCGACATCGCCGCCGCCTGCGGCTTCGCCCATGAGGACGCGCTGCGCCGCGCCTTCCGCGAGCATGTGGGCGTGCCGCCATCAGCCTGGCGGCGCAGTTTCAGCGCAGCAGCGCCGCGATCTCATCCGCGCTGAAGCCGGCCTCACGCAGCACATCGGCGCTGTCCGCACCCAGTTTCGGCGCGCCCTGCGCGGGTGCCGGGGCCGCGCCATTGACGCGAAAGCCCAGGCCCAGCAACCGGCCCACACCCGCCACATCGGCATGCATGCCGCCGGTCTGCGCATAGGGGCCGTTGAGGAATTCATCGGGGCTGCGCACCGGCGCCGCGGGCACGCCGAGGGGCGCCAGCAGCGCATCCCATTCGGCACTGCCGCGCGTGGTGAAAGCGCCCTTCAGCGCCGCATCCAGCGCCGGCGTGCCGCAGCCGCGCAGGATGGCATCGGGCGCATCGGGCAGCATGGACAGCCAGGGCGGCGCGGCCCATGCGGGCTGGCCCAAAGCGCCGCACAGCGCCTCGAACTGCGCGCGCGTATTGGCCGCCGTGGCGAGCCAGCCATCGGCGGTGCGCCACACGCCGCCGCCGGGCGAACCGGCGAAGGCCGCGGTGCCGATGCGGCGGGGCGCAACACCTTCCAGCAGATATCGCCAGGCGGGTGCGGCGGCGAGCGCGGTCGCGGCATCGGCCATGGAGACGTCCAGATGGATCGGGCCTTCGTCCCCCGCGCGGCGGCGCAGCACCGCCGAGAGCAGCGCGATCGCGCCCAGCATGCCGGCGGCCATGTCGATCACCGGCGCGCCCATCTTCACCGGGGGTGCTGCGGGGTCATCGCCTTGCAGCCACATCAGGCCGGTCGCGGCCTGCATGACGTGGTCATAGCCAGGGCGCGCGGCCATGGCACCCTGCTGGCCCCAGGCGGAAATGCTGGCGTAGATGATGCGCGGGTTGAGCGCGCGCACATCCTCGGGGCCGAAGCCGAGGGCCGCCATCTTGCCGGGACGGAAATTCTCCAGGAAGACATCGGCGGTGGGGATCAGGCGCGTCAGCGCGTCGCGCCCGGCCTGCGTTTTCAGGTCCAGCGCCAGGCTGCGCTTGCCGGCATTCACGCCATGGAAGGCGGCGGTCAGGCCCTCGCGTTCGGGCAGGGTTTCCAGGTCGCGCATGGCATCGCCCACCGGCGGGCGTTCGATCTTGATGACATCGGCACCCAGCATCGCCAGGTGATAGGTGGCGTAGGGGCCGGCCAGCACATGCGACAGGTCCAGCACGCGCAGTCCGGCCAGTGGCATCATGGCACGAGGCCCAGTTCGCTGCCCTGGATGGCGAGTGCCAGGTATTTCGAATAGGCGCGGCATTGCGCGAAGGAGCCACCGGTGAACCAGAGCCCGTCCTGGTCCGTGCGGCACCACATGTTGCGCAGCTCCTGCGTGGCGGCATCGAAGCCCCAGACTTGTCCGACGCGGGCCGCGGTTTCGGCGCCGAAGAACTGCTCGACCATGTGGTGCTGGCCCTTGTAGCCGGTGGCCAGCACGATCAGTTCGGCGGGCCGCGCGGTGCCGTCGCGCATGATCACGCCGCCCTGCGTGAAACTCGCGATATCGGCGTATTGGATCAGCGCGATCTCGCGCTTGATGATGAGTTCCGAGCAGCCGACATTGAAATAGTACCCGCCGCCGCGGCTGCGATATTTCAGCGGCCAGCCGGTGTCGTCCTCGCCGAATTCCAGGCGGAAGCCGGCCGCCGCCAGGCCTTCCAGCATCTCGCGGTCATGCTCCTTCGCGCGCGCCGTGATCAGCTTGTGCGACTGCTTCATCACCGGCAGCGGGAAGGAGAGGTTGATGATGTCGCGATCCTCGATCGAGGGGCCGGGGCCGTAGAACACCTCGTCGTAGAGCTGCGCGCTGGGTTCGATATTGGTGATCAGCGTGGGGCTGCGCTGCACCATCGTCACCAGCGCGCCATTACCGTGCAGATCCTGCGCGATGTCATGGGCGGAGGTGCCGGTGCCGAAGACCATCACCGGCCGCCCGCGCCAGGGCGCGCCATCCTTGAACTGGCTGGAATGCAGCACGGGGCCGGCGAAATTCGGCAGCGTGGGGATGTCGGGCAGGCTCGGCACCGCGCTGACCGAGGCTGCCATGATGATGTGCCGCGGGCGGAGGATTCGGGTGCCGCCATCGGCCCGCGTCACGCGCGCTTCCCAATGGTCACCGACGCGCGTGGCGCCCTCGAAACTGGTGCTGGTCCAGAAGTCGATCTCCATGATCTCGACATAGGATTCCAGCCAATTCGCGATCTTGTCCTTGGGGATGTAGCGCGGCCAGGTGCGTGGGAATGGCAGATACGGCAGATGGTTGCTGTCGAGCGAATTGTGCAGCTTCAGCCCGTGGTAGCGCAGGCGCCAATTATCGCCCACGCGGGCCATGCGATCGACGATCAGCGCATCGATGTTGAGCGCGCGCAGCCGTGCCGCCGCGGTGATGCCAGCATGGCCGCCGCCCACGATCAGCACCGCCGGTTCACGGTCGTCATAGCGCTGCGAGCTGCGGCGACGGTCGAGCCAGTTGGGGCCTTGGAATTCGCGTTCGAAGGGCGGTTCCTCGCGCGCTTCGGCGCAGGCGGCTTCGTCATGGCCGGCGATGGAATCCAGCGTGGTCAGCAGCACCCAGGCGCGGTCATCGCGCTCGCGGATGCGCAGCAGGCCAGCACCCTGCCCCGCCGGGGTTTCGAAGCGCAGCAGCGCCTCGATGCAGGGCTCGCCCGCGCGGGTGACATGGCGGGGCGCGGCGCGCGCGGGGTCGATCATGAAGTCGTGGCCCGGCATGGCGGCGGCGAGCGCGGCTCCGGCCGCCTCGGCACCCGAATGCGTGCCGATCTGCCAGCTCAAGGCCAGCACATCGCGCCAATGCCCGTCAGGCGCGAAACAGGCGGCGATGCGCGCGGCATCGCGGCTGGCCATGGCTGCGTTGAAGCGCGCGAGCCAGGCGCGCGCCGTCGCCTCCACGCCCATGTCGATGGCTGCATTCATTGGCCGTTCCTCCGCGCGCAATGAGACGCGCGCGGAGGGGATGCGTCAACCGATGCGCATGCCAGCGCGGCTGGTCAATTCGCGTCCATCTGCAGGCCTTCGCGGCGCAGCACCTCGCCCCAGCGGGTGATCTGCGATTGCACGAAGCCCGAGAATTCCTCGGGCGTATTGGCGAAGGCCGTGCCGCCGAGTTCGGCGAAGCGCTGGCGCGTGGCCGGCATGTCCAGCAGCGCGCGGATATCGGCGTTGATGGCGCGCAGTGTCGCATCCGGCAGGCCCGCGGGTGCGAAAATGCCGAACCAGGTCGAGACATCGAAATCCGCAAGCGGCCCGCCTGCCTCGCGCAGCGCCGGCACATCGGGCAGTTGCGGGCTGCGCTCGGCGCTGGTGACCGCGATGGCGCGCACGCGCCCCGCACGCACCAGCTCCATGATGCCGGTCAGGTTGTCGATGGCGAATTGCACATTGCCCGCGAGCAGATCCACCTGCATCGGCGCGCTGCCGCGGAAGGGCACGTGGGTCGCCTGTTCGCCCAGCAATTGCAGCATCCAGACCGGGGTGAGGTGCGTCGATTGCCCGACGCCGGTGCTGCCGAAAGCCGCGCGCCCGCGCTGGGCGCGCAGCCATGCCACGAAGCCCGGCAGGTCACGCGCGGGCACGTCATTGTTCACCACCAGCAGGTTCGGCCCGCGAATGGTGCCGATCACCGGCACCTGCTGCGCCGGCGTATAGGGCATGTTGCGGAACAG
>JAIXVH010000437.1 GCA_027483125.1 Acetobacteraceae bacterium
GGCCTGGCTGAATGCGAGCCTGCCGCTGTGGCGGGGTGGCGCGGATGGCGCGGCGCTGGCCGATCTGGTCGGTGCGCAGGCAGCAGCGGTGGAACGGCTCGCGCGCGTTGCGCTGCGCAGCGATGCCCCTGGCACGGAAGCGGCGCACCATGCCCAGATCATCTTCGACGGCCGCGTCTTCATGATCGATGTCGGCGCGCCGATCGACCGCGACAGCATTCGCCGCAGCAAGGACAAGGCCATCAAGACCATGCAGGCCGAACTCGACAAGACGCTGGCACGCCTGTCCAACGCTGACTTCATCGCCCGCGCCAAGCCCGAGGTGCGCGAGGAGATGGAGGAGCGCCGCGACACGCTGCAGCGCGACATCACCATGGAACAGGCGGCGCTGGCCCGGATCGGCTGAGCCGCCACCATCTTGCCGCGCCGCCCATCGCGCGCGACAAACACGCAACACACACGGAGCCAACGCCATGACCCAATGGGACAAGTCGAAACTGCCAAGCCGCCATGTCTCCATCGGGCCGGAGCGCGCGCCGCATCGCAGCTACTACTACGCGATGGGCATGACGAAGGAGGAGATCGCCTCCCCGCTGGTCGGCGTCGCCACCTGCTGGAACGAAGCCGCACCCTGCAATATCGCGCTCTCCCGCCAGGCGCAGGCCGCCAAGCGCGGCGTGGCCGCGGCCGGTGCTGCACCGCGCGAATTCACCACCATCACCGTGACCGACGGCATCGCCATGGGCCACCAGGGCATGAAGGCCTCGCTCGTCTCGCGTGAAGTGATCGCCGATTCGGTGGAACTGACCATGCGCGGCCATTGCTATGACGCGATGGTGGGCCTGGGCGGCTGCGACAAGACGCTGCCGGGCCTGATGATGGTGATGCTGCGCCTGAACGTGCCGAGCGTGTTCCTCTATGGCGGCTCCATCATGCCGGGCAAGTTCCGCGGCAAGGATGTGACCGTGCTGGACGTGTTCGAAGCGGTCGGCACGCATGCGGCCGGCAATATGTCGGACGCCGATCTGGAAGAACTCGAACAGCATGCCTGCCCGGGCGCTGGCGCCTGCGGCGGGCAGTTCACCGCCAACACCATGGCCTGCATTTCCGAAGTCATCGGCCTGGCGCTGCCGCATTCCGCCGGCGCCCCCGCGCCCGATGAGGAGCGCGACCAATGGGCCTATAATTCCGGCCGCGCGGTGGTGGATCTGATCAAGTCGCAGCTGCGCCCGCGTGACATCGTGACGCGCAAGGCGCTGGAAAATGCCGCGCGCATCGTGGGTGCCACCGGTGGCTCCACCAATGCCGTGCTGCATCTGCCCGCCATCGCCCATGAAGCCGGCATCGACTTCCCGCTGGAGGAAGTGGCCCGCCTGATGCGCGACACGCCGCACATCGCCGACCTCAAGCCCGGCGGGAAATATGTGGCGCTCGACGTGCACAACATCGGCGGCGTGCCGGTCATCATCAAGGCGCTGCTCGATGGTGGCCTGCTGCATGGTGATTGCCTGACCGTCACCGGCAAGACGCTCGCCGAAAACCACAAGGACATCGCCTTCCCGACGAACCAGGATGTGGTGCGCCCGGTCTCCAACCCGATCAGCAAGATCGGCGGCGTGGTCTCGCTGTTCGGCAACCTGGCCCCGGATGGCGCCATCGTGAAGATCGCGGGCATGCAGAAGCTTCGCTTCGAGGGCACCGCGCTGTGCTTCGATTGCGAGGAAGACGCCTTCGCCGCCGTGGAAGCCCGCGCCTACAAGGCTGGCGATGTCATCGTCATTCGCTATGAAGGCCCGCGCGGCGGTCCTGGCATGCGTGAGATGCTGTCGACCACCAGCGCCATCTACGGCCAGGGCATGGGCGACAAGGTCGCACTCATCACCGATGGGCGTTTCAGCGGCGCGACGCGCGGCTTCTGCATCGGCCATGTGGGGCCGGAAGCCGCGGTCGGCGGCACGATCGGCCTGCTGAAGAATGGCGACAAGATCATCATCGACGCGCAGCAAGGCACCATCGATGTCGTGCTCTCCGATGACGAACTCGCCAAGCGCCGTGCCGAATGGAAGCCGCGCGGGCATAATTTCAATTCCGGCGTGCTGTGGAAATACGCGCAGCAGGTGGGCCCCGCGCGCTACGGCGCCGTGACGCAGCCCGGCGCCAAGGCGGAGACACACACCTACGCCGATATCTGATCACGAGGGCGGGATTGCGTTACGCTTCTTCACCACGCCCACCGCAATCCCGCCGTAAACCCGGCTATGCTGCCCCTTCGCGCCTTGCCGGCGCGCTGCAGGAGGTTCGCATGCGTCGCATGATTGCCATGTTGGTCGTGGCCACCGGGCTTTCGGGCTGTGCCGTCTATCCGGACGGCACCATCGCCCCGGTGCCGGTCGCGGTCGCCCCCGCGCCGGTCTATGTCGCGCCGCGCCCGGTCGTCGTCGCGCGGCCCTGGGGTTGGGGCTACCGGCCCCATTATGGCGGCGGCTGGGGCTATCGCCGCTGGTAGCGGCTACTCGGCCGCCATGGTCGCGGCTTGCGCAGGCTCGGCCAGGCGCAGCATGGCATGCACATCGGCCGCGCGATCCAGCCCGATGATGGCGTCGGCCAGACGGGTTGCCTGTTCGCGGCCCAGAACCGCGTCGGCCAGGCCATGGAACTTCGCGCGCAATTCGGCCTCGGACAGGAAATTGCCGGGCTCCCCCTTGGGCACGATGACGAACTTCACATGGTCCTTCCCGCGCGCGCGCACGGTCAGCTTGCCGGCCATGTTGGTCGGGAATTCGGCTTGCACTTCCGGGTCCTGGCCCGTGGTGATCTTCGGCATCAATGCACGCAGCGTGGGGTCGTCCAGCTTCTCGTAGCTGTCCCAGCCGAACTCGCCATAGGCCAGCGCATTGGCCACCACGAAGGGGCCGCTGAACTGGGCATCCACCACATTCTGCGGGTTCTGCTTATAGGCCTGCGGGTGGCCCACCAGCGTCATGCCCTTGGAAGGCAGTCCCATATGCGCGCTCTCGATCTCATCGGCGCGCAGGCCCAATTCGGCGCGCAAGGCGAGTGCCGCATCCACCGCCGCATGGCCGTAGCGGCAGGATGGGTAGGGCTTCACCGCCGTTTCCATCAGCTCGAACACCTGGCCCAGATCCTGCACGGCGCGCGCCGGGTTGGGGTTGGGGGCATAGGCCTGCAGGAAGCCGTGTCGGCCTTCGATGGCCTCGGCAGCACCGCGGAAACCCTCGCGCGCCAGCAGCGCTGCCGAAAGCCCCGCCATTGCCGCCCAGCCCACCTGGAAACGCTTGGTCCAGGCACCATTGTGCAGGAAGGCCAAGGACCCCGCGCATTGCGACAAGGCGATGCCGATCGCATCCGCCACCCGGTCCGCATCCAGCCCCAGCACGCGCGCGGCCGCGACCGCACCACCGAAGGCGCCGCAGGTGGCGGTTGGGTGGAAGCCGCGGTCGTAATGGTCACCGCCGGGCAGGGCCAGCGACAGGCGGTTGGTCACTTCATATCCGGCCACGATGGCCGCCAGCACGTCATCGCCGCGTGCGCCCACCATTTCGGCAGCCGCCAGTGCGGCCGGGATCACCGGCGCGCCGGGATGCAGCGTGCCCGCCGCATGGGTGTCATCGAAATCCAGGCTATGCGCGAAGACGCCGTTCAGCAGCGCCGCACCGGCCGCCGAGAAGCGCTCATTCTGTGCGAAGACCACATGCTGGCCGCCGGCAAAGCCCATGGCGCGCGCCATGCGCAGCACCGGCTCGGAGCTTTCCGCATCCACCCGCCCGCGCAGCATATTGCCCGCGAGGTCCAGCACCAGGAAGCGCACGCGCTCCTGCACGGCGGCCGGCAGATCGGCATAGCGGATATTCGCGCCATATTCGGCGAAGATGCGGGTGACGGCGGTCATGGGTGTTTTCCTCCGGGCGTTGCGGAACAATAGGCCGCGCGCCGCCGCCCGCCAAGCTTGTGGCCGGCCGCGCGGCTGTGGCACTGACAGGGCATGGCAGGGTTCAGCAGATCGATTCTGATCAGGGCGATTCCGGTTCTGGCATGTCCTGGCATCGCCGCTGCGCAGCAAGGCAGCTTCGAGGCCTTCGTTGCCGCCGTGCGCCGTGAGGCCGCGGCGGCCGGTGTCTCGCAGGCGACGCTGTCCCGCGCCTTCCAGGGGGTGCGCCCGAATGAGCGGGTGCTGGAACTGGACCGCCGCCAGGCCGAATTCACCTTGAGCTGGGAGCAGTATCGCGACGGCCGCCTCTCGCAGCAGCGCATCGACCATGGCCGCCGCGCCTTCTTCGAGCACAACGCGCTGCTGCAACAGGTGGAACAACGCTACCGTGTCTCCCGCCGCGTGGTGCTGGGCATCTGGGGGCTGGAGACGAATTACGGCGGCTTTTCCGGCAATTTCCGGGTGATCGAGGCACTGGCCACACTCGCCTGGGAGGGGCGTCGCGCCGCCTTCTTCCGCGCCGAATTGCTGGCCGCTTTGCGCATCCTGGATGCCGGCCATATCTCGCCCGAGCGGATGATCGGCAGCCATGCCGGCGCGATGGGCCAGCCGCAATTCATGCCCACCAGCTTCGAGCGACTCGCGGTCGATTTCGACGGCGATGGCCGCCGGGATATCTGGACCAATACCGGCGACGCGCTGGGCAGCATCGCCAATTACCTGGCGCGCTCGGGCTGGCGGGAAGGCGAGGGCTGGGGCTTCGAAATCCTGCTGCCCGCGGGGTTCGACATGAACCTGGTCGAACCCTCCCGCCCGCGCGCGGCCGAGGAATGGCGCAGCCTGTCCGACTGGGCGCGGATGGGCGTGCAACGCGCCGATGGCAGGCCGCTGGGCAACGGCCGCGGCGGCATCATCCTTCCCGCCAACCAGCAGAC
This sequence comes from Acetobacteraceae bacterium, assembly GCA_027483125.1. GTDB lineage: Bacteria > Pseudomonadota > Alphaproteobacteria > Acetobacterales > Acetobacteraceae > Rhodovarius. Next base: position 4,885 of record JAIXVH010000437.1, read on the forward strand.
CGGCCAGCAGGTGTTCATGGCGCTGCCGAATTTCCACGCCATCCGCCGCTACAACCCGTCGAATTTCTACACGCTGGTGGTGGGCATGCTGGGTGAGCGGGTCATTCCGTGACACGCGCGCTGCTTCTGCTGTTGCTGCTCGCCGCCTGCGCGCGCGGCCCGGTGCTGGTGCCCGAGCCGCGCTATGTGGTGGGCGCCGGTTACCAATTGGGCGGGCATTGGTCCTACCCGCGTGAAGATTATGCGCTGGTCGAACAGGGGCTGGCCGTGGTGCTGCCGGCTGGCACGGCGCGTCGCACCGCCAATGGCGAGGTGACGGACCCCACCGCCATGCTGGCAGCCCACCGCACGCTGCAACTGCCCGCGATCGTGCTGGTGACCAACCTCGAAAACGGCCGCGCGCTGCGGCTGCGCGTGCATGACCGCGGCCCGGTGGAGCGCGGGCGGTTCCTGGGCGTCTCGCGCCGTGCGGGCGAATTGCTGGGCGCGCGGCCGGGCGTGCCATTCCAGGCACGTCTCGAAGTGCTGGGCGAGGAAAGCCGCGCCGCCGCCGAGGGGCTGGATGGCGATCGCGTGCAGGTGGGCTTCACCGCCGCGCCGGTGGGCTCGGTGGGGCGCGAGAGCCTGGCCCCGCCAGAAGGCGCGCGCGGTGTTGCGGCCTCGGCGCCGGCGCGCGTCATGGCCGTGGCGGCCGACGAGCCGCGCCGCGCCGCTGCCCCCGCGCGGCTGCCCGAAACCGTCACGCAAGGCGCTGCGCGGCCTGGGATGCTGATGGTCGATGGCGGCAGCTTCTTCACTTTCGCGCTGGCGCGGCAGGCGGCCAATCGGCTGGGTGGCACGGCCGAGGCGGTGGGGCCGCGCTCACGCCAGCAGGAATTCAGGGTGCGCGCGGGGCCTTTTGGCAGCGTGGCGGAGGCTGATGCGGCGCTGGCGCGCGCGGTGGCGGCAGGCCTCGCGGGTGCGCGGATCGTGGTGGAGTAGCGCGCGCCCGCGCCCCGCTGCAAGCTGGCGCGAACCGGAGGAACCGCCATGTCCGATGATGCCCGCGCGACACTCGCCGAGCTGAACGCGCTGCTGCGCATCAAGACCACCGTCACCGCCATGAAGCTCTACGCGACAGTGGCCGAGATGGAGGCCATCCCGCGCATCCGCCGGCCCAAGACGCGGCACACCACGGACCAGATCGTCTCCATGGCGTCCCGGCTGAACTGGACCGTGGGCATCACCGCCGATGACCTGGTGGGCCAGCAATGCCAGGCCGTGATCGGCCTCGCCCCGCGCGATGACACGGGCGAACGCTATGTCGGCGTCTGGCATGGCGATGCCGAAAGTGCCGCCGCGCGCCAACAAGCGCTCTCCTGCGTGCCGCATGGCCAGTACCAGGCCATGGCCGTCGGCCCCTGGGAGGCAGGCCGGATCGACCCGCCCGACATCCTGCTGGTCTATGCCACGCCCGGGCAGATGATCATCCTGATCAACGGCTTGCAGTATCGGAACTACAAGCGCTTCGACTGGTCCGTGGTGGGCGAGACGGCCTGCGCCGACAGCTGGGGCCGGGCGCTGGCCACGCGCGAGCCAAGCCTCTCGCTGCCCTGCTTCGCCGAGCGTCGCTATGGCGGCGTGCCC
>JAIXVH010000274.1 GCA_027483125.1 Acetobacteraceae bacterium
AGCACGCCCCAGGCCAGGCCGCGCCGCCAGCCATCGGCCCGCGTCAGGCACAGCCATATTGCGATCAAGATCAGGAATTGTCCGCCGAGCGCGAAATGCCCGCCCATGCGGTTCAGCAACACCGGCTGCATCACCAGCAGCAGCGCGCCCAGCACGCGCGGCACGGGAGAGGTCGCCGCCAGCCCGATGATGCGCCAGGCCATCCAGCCTTGCAGCGCGCCACAGCCGGTCAGCCAGAGGCCCCAGTACTGGTCCACGCGCAGCACCGGGTCCAGCGCCTTGAAGAAGAAGGCCAGCAGCGGGATGGAATCGGCATAGAAGATCGAGGACGAGACCTCGATCCCCCAGCGCGGGTTCAGGCCCGGCGGCCACATCCAGGGCGATTGCTTGAAGAAGGTGAAGCCCAGCCAGTACTGCACCGGGTCCGGCCCGATCTGGCCCGAGAGCATCCAGCCGGTGTTCCAGGGCGGCAGGATATGCGCACCGAACACCCACAGCACCAGCACAGCCCCGCCCAGGGCCGCCAAGCCGCCAGAAATCACATTGCGCCAGTGCATGGCCCGCCAGTGACGCCAAAACCCGGCGGAAGCAAGGCATGCCTGTGGTGGGCATTTGCTGCCTAGCAGGCTGCTGAAAAACTGGATGGGTCGGCTCGGCGGTCTATTTCCGCGCAGGATTCGTCCGTCCCTCGCCAGGATGCGACAGCATCCTGTCTTCGGCCCGTCCTTTCCTACACGAAAACATCCTCGCCGATCCTCAACCACCAGTTCTTCAGCAGCCTGCTAGGGCGCGATGGCGCGGCAGGGAATCACGCGGCTGGAGCCTGCAACAGCGCGATCCACCTTGGCATGGCTCTTGCTGCGCGCGGGTGATGCAGATCGGCCCCACCAGCGGCGCGGCTGCGCCGGTCGTGTCCGTTCTCACCACCGCGCAGATCGCGGCCTTGTCCGATGTCGCGATGGCGTCGCTGACCGCCCGTGACATCGCAGCCCTCACCACCGCGCAGGCCGCGGCGCTGCCGGCTTCGCATATCGGCGCCATTCCGGCGCGCGCCATGGCGGCACTCTCCGTGCCGCAGCTGGATGCGATGGGCACGGCGCAGATCGCCGCCATGCGCCCGGCGCAATGGGCGGCGGTGCCACCGGCGCGGCTCTCGGCGCTGGATGGCAGCCAGGCCGCGGTGCTGAGCACGGCGCAGCTCGCGGCCTTCTCCGCCCAGGCCATGGCGGCCTTGCGGCCTGAGGCAGTGGCCGCGCTCTCGGCGGCGCAGGTGGGCGCGCTGGGCCGGTCGCAGCTGGGCGCTGTGCAGCCCGTGGCGCTGGCAGCACTGCCCGGCGGCCAATTGGCCGGCGTGACGCAGAGCGCCTTGGCGGCACTCGGCGCCTTGCAGATGGCCGCCTTGCAGCCGCAGCAGCTCGATGCGCTGCGGCCCGACCAGGTGGCTGTGCTGAATGCCAACCAGCTGGCCGCGCTGAGCATGACCAGCGCGGCCTCGCTGGACGAGGCACAGCTGGCCGCCCTGTCGCCCGCCGCCATCTCCGGCCTGGCCGCCGAGGACCTGGCCGCCATGACGCCGCAGCAGCGCGCGGCCCTGTCGCCGCAGCAGGTGGCGGCGCTGCGGCCGCGCGTGCTGGCCGCCCTGCCGCCCGCGGCCCTGGGGGGCCTGTCCGAGGCGCAGTTCGCCGCATTGCCGCGCGCGAGCCTTTCAGCCCTGACACCCACGCAGCTGGCCGCCCTGCCCGCCAACCACTTCGCCGCGCTGACGCCCTTGCAGGTCTCGGCGCTGGGCACGGCCCAGCTGCCGGCGCTGCCGGTGGCGGTGATGCAGCCCGCGCAGCTCGCGGCCATTCCACCCTCGGCCATGTCGGGGCTGGCGCTGGGCAGTTTGAACGCGACACAGCTGGCTGCGCTGTCGCCGGCGCAGCTGGCAGGCGTGCGCGCCACACAATTGGCCAGCCTTTCGGCCTCCGCGCTGGAGGGCATGACGCCCCAGCAATTCGCGGCGCTGCCGCGCAGTGCGATCAGCGGCGTGCCGCCCGCCACCTGGGCCGCGCTGACCCCGGCCCGCCTGGCGGCCCTGGCGCCTGGCCAGGTGTCGGTGCTGACACCCGCGCAGATCGCGGTCGCGCCGGTGGCGGGCCTGGATCCGCGCAGCGTGGCGGCGCTGTCAGGCGCGCAGCTCGCGGCGGTGCCGTCGATCGATGTCTTCTCCGCCGCGCAATTCGCCGCCATCGCGCCGCGTGCCTTCAATGCGCTGTCCTCGGCTGCGACCAGCGCGCTGCCCGCCGCGCGCTTCGCCACCTTCACCGCGGCGCAATTCGCCCAGCTGCCGGCGGCCAATGTCACGGCGCTGAACACGGCGCAGCTGGCCGCGCTGGGTGCGACGCAGCTGGGCGGCATGACCTCGGCGCAGGGTGGCGCTCTCACGCCCGATGCCGCGGCGGGGCTGACCACGACGCAGCTCGGCGCGCTGTCGACGGCTGCTGTGCGCGGCATGCAGCCGGCGGCCGTGGCGCGCATCGATATCGCGGCACTTTCCATCACGCAGCTGGGCGCATTGGGCACGGCGCAGGTGGCGGCGCTGCCCGCCGCGAGTGTGGTGGCGATGGCGCCCGAGCGCCTGGCCGCGATCGCCGCCGCGGGCCTGGCGCCCGCGACGCTGACCGCGCTGGACAACCCGCGTCAGGCCGCGATCCTGCCATCGCAGATCGCCACGCTGGACAGCACCCAGGTGGCGGCGTTGCGACCGGCGGCGCTGGGCGATGCGCAGCTGCAGGCCATCACGCGCGCGGGGTTGCCGGGGCTGGATGTGGTGGCGCTCGGCACGCGCATCGCGCTGCTGGGCGTCACGCCGCTCGGCGGCATGAGTGCTGCGCAATTGTCGCAGCTCGGCGCCGCGCAGTTCGGCGCGTTGAGCGACGCGCAGCTGCGCGCCATTCCCTCCACGGCGATGGCTGCCCTGCCGGATGCCACGCTGCTGGGCAGCCGGCTTTCGGCGCTGACGCCCGCGCAGCTTGGCGGGCTCGGCGCGGCGCAATGGGGAACACCCACCGACGAGACACTGGCGGCGCTGACCCCGGCGCAGATCGGCGGCCTGTCCTTTTCCGTCACGCGCGCGATGGGTGTGCAGCGCCTGACGCCGGAACAGATCGCGGGACTGTCCTCGATGCAGTTCCTGGCGCTGGAGCCCACACAGATCGGTGCCATGACCGAGAGCCAGTTGCAGGGCCTGGGCTCCGCACAGATGGCGCAGTTGTCGACGCAGCAGATCAACGCGCTCTCCAGCACGCAGATCGCCGCGCTGACGGCCGACGAGACAGCGGGCCTGACCGCCGCCCAGACCCCCGCGCTGGAGACCGCCGATATCATCGCCCTGACACCCGAAGCCTTCGCCGGCCTGCGCAGCGCGGCGCTCGCGCCCATGGATTCGACGCAGATCGCGGCCATCGGCACGGCGCAGCTTTCGGCCGTGCGGGCGCGCCAGATCGCCGCCTTCACGCGCAGCCAGCTTGACCAGATGACGGCGCCGCAGCTGACCGCGCTGTTCGGCTGATCAGGCCGCGCTGACGCCCTTGCTGGTGCTGTATTCGAAATGCAGCGCCTGGCCGGGGAAGACGCGCGGGTGGATGGCGTGGGCGGCCATCGCGGCTTCGGAGAAGCCTTGCAGGATCAGCTTCAGCTTGCCCGGATAGGTCGCGATATCGCCGATCGCATAGACACCGGGCATGGTGGTTTCGCAGGTGGCCGGCGTGACGGTGATATGCGTCTTCTCCAGGCCCAGGCCCCATTCGGCGATTGGGCCGAGCTCCATCGCCAGGCCGAAAAACGCCAGCAGATGATCGGCTTCCAGGTGCCGCTCCTCGCCCTTCAGCGTGGCGACCGTGACGGCCGAAAGCTTGCCGCCTTCGCCTTGCAGCCCGTGCAGCTGATAGGGGATGACCATCTCGATTTCGCCGCGCGCGGCGGCGGCTTCCAGCTGGTCCGTGGTCTCGGGGGCGGCGCGGAATTTCGGGCGGCGATGCACGACATACACCTTGGCTGCGATGTCCTTCAGCGACAGCGCCCAATCCACCGCGCTGTCGCCGCCGCCCGCGATGACAATGCGCTTGCCGCGGAATTCCTCGCGCCGCGCCACCATGTAGCGCACGGCGCCGGAGGCTTCGTATGCATCAAGCCCAGCCAGCGGCGGCCGGTTCGGTCCGAAGGCGCCGGCGCCGGCCGCGATCACCACGGCCTTGGCGCGCACCTGGTTGCCGGTGCTGGTGGTCAGCACGAAACCGCCATCCGCCTCGCGCAGCGCATCCACGCGCTGGGCCAGCAATTCGCGCGGCTTGAAGGGCGCGGCCTGTTCGCGCAGGCGTTCGATCAGGTCACCGGCGAGAATGCTGGGATGCGCCGGCACGTCGTAGATGGGCTTCTCCGGATAGAGCGCGCTGCATTGCCCGCCCACGGCCTCCAGCGTGTCGATCAGCACGCTGCGCATCTTGAGCATGCCGCATTCGAAGACGGCGAAGAGGCCCACGGGGCCGGCGCCGATGATGGCGACATCGGTTTCGATGATCTCGGTCATGGCGTGGTGGTGCCCTAGGCGCGCGCCTGGGGCAAGCGCGTCATGCCGCGCGGAGTTGGGTGAGCACTTCGTCCAGTCCGTCTTGCAAGCCGTCGGCGGCGGTGCGAACCACGGTGGTGGCAGCGCGCAGCGCGTCAAGGCTGCGCGAGGCGTCGGCCAGGCCTTCGGCGGTGCGGGCAGCACCGGCGGCGCCGTCGCGTGCGCCTTCGGCGGCCTTGTGGGCCGCGCCGGCGATTTCGCGCGTGGCCGCTCCTTGTTGCTGTACGGCGGCGGCGATGCCCTCGGCGACGCTCGACATGCGGCCCACCGCTTCCGAGATCTGCGCGACGGTGCCCAGCGTGTCCTCGGTGGCGCGGCGCATGGCAGCGATTTCGGTCCCGATCTCGCCGGTGGCGCGGGCCGTCTGTGCGGCCAGCGCCTTCACCTCGCCGGCGACGACCGCGAAGCCCTTGCCGGCCTCGCCGGCGCGCGCGGCCTCGATGGTGGCGTTCAGCGCCAGCAGATTGGTCTGGCCTGCGATATCGCTGATCAGTCGCAGCACATCGCCGATCCGGTCGGAGGCGCGGGACAGCGCTGCCATCGTCTCGCGCGATTCCTCGGCCTGGCGGGCGGCGGCTTGCGCGATAGTGCCGGCGTCCTGCATGCGGCGGTCGATTTCCGCGACTGAGGCGGCCAGTTCCTCAGCGGCGCCGGCGACGGACTGCACCGACAGGGTCGCGTTCTGCGTGCCTTCACGCGTCGTCTCTGCGGCGCTTTGCGCTGCGTTGCTGCCGCGATGCGCATGGCCGACATGGATTTCGAGCTCGCTCGCCGCCTGGGTCAAGGCGGCCGTCGCGTCACCCAAGCGGGACTCCAGCCGGCGTGCGGCCTGGTCGGCGGCCTCGCGCGCGGCCTTGGTAGCGCGAAGCTGTGCGGCGCTTGCGGCGGCATCGGCGGCGGCGGCGCGTTCGGCGGCCAGGCGCAGTGCCTCGGCGGCGCGGGCCAGCGTTCCTGCTTCGCCGGCACGATCCTGGCCGGGCACGGGGAGGGAGCGATCGCCCTCAGCCATGCGCAGCATGGTGCCTGCCAAATGGCGCAGCGGGCGGCCTGTCCCGGCGTCCAGCGCCCAGATCGCCACGCCCATCCCGGCCAGCAGCAGCAGCGCCGCGATCGCCAACAGCCATTGCGCACTGCTGCGGGCCGCCGCCATCGCGCCGGCATCGCCGATGCTCTCCAGCACGCCGATCACCTCGCCCGAGAAATTTCGCACTGGATAGGCGGCCGCGATCCGTGGCTGTGCGCCGTCCAGGAAGCGATAGGTGACCTGGCCGGCGAAGGCCTGCCGCAGCTCGGCGTCGGATAGCGCGGCCTCGGCGTGCATGCGTGCAACAGGGTGCAGGCGGTGGCGCGTTTGGTCGAAGGACAACTGGCCGGCGCGCAGCAGGGGCGCGAAGCTGACGCCCTGTTGTGCCGGCTCGCCGGCCAGATACAGGCCCAGCGACAGGCCGCGCGCTTCGCCCAGGCGGCGCAGCAGCGCTTCATCGAAGCGCAGGCCGATGTTCAGCACGCCGACATTGCGCGCGCCTTCGCACAGCGCCACCGCGCCGTGCAGCGCAACGCCGGAGGTGGACATTTCGAGGCCATGCAGCGCGGGTGGCGCGGCGGTGCAGTTCTGCGCCAACGCCTGATTCAGGATGATGCGCCAGCCGGAGACGTCATCGCCATGGCGCGTCGGCGCCTGCATCCGCAGGAAGGCATGCGCGCGCGGCGCACCACCCTGCGCGGGAGTCATGATCTGGAACTGTTCGAGCGATGATTCCCGCGTGCGCAGCGCCTGGAAGCCAGGCGCCAGTGCGGCCTGGGCGCCGGCACGGTCCCCGGCGGCGACGCGGGCGGCCAGGCCAGGGGCGCCCGCGGCCAAGGCGGCGTCGTTCGCAGCGCGCATGGCCTGGGCCTGTAACTGGGCCGCCAGCAAGGTGGATTCGGTCGCGACGCGCGCCGAAACCTCGGTCGCCAATTGCTGTTGCGCGGCCTGATTCTGCCACCAGAACAGCACCAGCGAGAACAGCCCGAAGGCGGATAGCACCACAGCCACGCGAGCGCGGATGCTGCCGGGAAGGAAGGATCGAAGGGCCATGCCGACCTCTTACGGCCCGACCATCACCGACCAGTTAACTTCGCGGTATATGTAGCATCAACGTAACAAGTAGCACCAATGTACCTGCCAGCAGCACCGCCGCCATGCTGGGCAGCAGCAGCCGCCAGACCTGCGCCGGCCGCGTGCCATCGGCCAGCAAGGCACACAGCATGGCCAACCCGGCTGCACCCATGCCCGCCCCGGCGCCGCCGCCGAAATTGTGCAGCGCCGCCACCAGCACCGCATCCAGCCCGGCCTCCTGGCCGAGCGCGTGCTGGATCGGCATCAGCGCGGCATTGCTGCCCACATTGCTGCCGGTGACGATGCCCGAGAGCATGGCCATGGGCATGATGGCAAAGGGCGCCGCACCGCCTAGCGCATGCGCCAGGCTGTCGGCCAGGTCGGCCGCGATGCCGCCGCCCGCCAGCCACCGCCCCAGCACCACATAGAGCAGCATGGCCAGTGCCGGCCGTGCCGCCCGGCGCAGCGCAGCGCCACCCGCGGCAACACGCCCGCGGGCGACCAACAATCCGCCCGCGACCAGCGCCAGCACCACGGCCACATGCGTCAGCGTGAAGGCGGGATAGTCGGCGAAGGGCTTCCAGCCTGGCGGTGCGGTCCACAGCCGCGCGCTGAGCAGCGCGGCCACCAGCAGCAGATAGGGTGCCGCCGCCGCGATCGCCGCGCGCGGCAGCTGCGGCGGGTCGGCGCGCCACAGCGCGACCACCGCCACCAGCCCCGCGGCGATCACGCCCGCCACCTCGAAGGGTAGCAGCGCGTTGCACAGGTTCAGCAGCGCGACTAGCGCGAGTGTGAGGCCGAGCTGCCAGGCCTTCTCCCGCGCATCGGGCGGCGCGCCGGCCTG
>JAIXVH010000449.1 GCA_027483125.1 Acetobacteraceae bacterium
ACCACGCGCGTGGCACCGGCGGCGGGGAAGATGCCGGCGGTCTCGGCGCCGAGCAGCGCCTCGGCGGCATCGGCCGCGTCCAGTGCCAGGATCTGCTGATGGCGCAGCCCCGGTGAGGCGGCGGCCAGGTCGAGTGCGAATTGCGCGGCCACCGCCAGGCCAGGGATGGCCGTGGCATCGGGCGGCGCGGGCCAGAGCAGGGCCACGGGCTCACGCGCACCCAGGCGCGCTGCGATGCGCGTGGATTCACCATCCGCGGCACCCCGGGTCAGGGCGGAGATGCCGGCTGCCACCGCGCGCGCTTCGTCCGATGCATAGGACAGGCCGAGCGCGGCCAGCAGCCCTGCCATATCGGCGAAGCCCAGCCGCAGCCGGGTGGCCTTGCCGCCCGAGAGCGCATCCAGGAAGCGCACGCCCAGCGCCACCGCCTCCTGGTAGCCTTCCAGGTCGAAGCCGCCATCGGGTTCCAGGAAGGCGGGCAGGTTCAGCACATAGCGGGCTTCCTGCGACTGACCGCGCCAGACTTCCGCGCCGGGGGCGCCACGGCGGGCGAGCAGCATGGCGCGCAGCCCTTCGGCCAGATGCACGGCGCCGCGGGCATCGAACAGGCCGGCCTTCTGGCCGCGCGCCATGGCCCGGCCGATCCAGGCCTCGGCGGCGCGCGGCAGGCTGGCGGGGCCTTCGCCCGGCACCAGGGCGGCGAGCGCCATGCCAGCCTCCTCCTCCCAGCCTACCGGGATGGCGACGGCGCGGGGGGCGGCGTCGGGATCGGCGGAGAGCTTGTGACGGGCAAGGCGAAGGCCTTCCCAAAGGGTGCCGGGGGTGCGTGTCATGGCCCGGAGGTTATGGCGACTCGGAACCGGCTGGAAGCGGTATCTGGTAGCCGCGACCGGGTTCTGCCACTAAATCTTGTGCATAACTCAGCGCCCGCCGCCCTGGCGCCTTTGCTCCAGCAGCCGCGCGGTGACCTGCATGCCGGCACCCGTGAGGCTGGCTGGCATATTCGCCGCGGGCACCATCTCGGCATGGTCGTCCACATAGACCGACACATCCGCCGGCAGCGCCAGGCCGTTTGCACTGGTGGCGCCAGGCGCCAGCCGCGCGATGACCCGGGCCAGCACGGACAGGCTGCACACACCGGCCTCGCCGGCGCCGCCATGCATGATCACGGCGGTCACGATCATGTGCGGCCGCGACGGATCGGGCTGGCCGCTGGTGAAGACGATGTTGCCCCCGCCGCCATCGCGCGGCTGCGAGGCCACCGGCACCGCCATCCCGCCCGAGGCGAGCGTGGTCGCGATCCGTGTCTGGAAGGCCTGTTCCTGGTCGCGCGTCACGCCGCAATAGCGCCGCGCCTGTTCGCTTTGATGGACCATGCTGGTCAGGCGCAGTGCGGCCATTTCGCGCAGCGTCGCGTTCTGCGCCGCAGCGGGGGTGATGCCGGCCAGCGCGGCGGCGGCCAGGGCCAGGGTGACAATACGCATAGGCTGATGCTTCCTCTGTTGTGCCTCTGTCGGGGCATGCTGCGCCAGCGTAACAACAGCCGCACACCGCAGACAACCGCCCCCCTTGGCGGGGCGGTGCCTGCCATGGCATGCCGCCCGCCATGCCCAAGAGCTGGACCCAGAAGGCCGCCAGCGCCAGGCCGGCGCATGTGGCGGTGCTCGAGAAGGCCTTCGCCGGCGTGCCGGCCGGCGCGCGGTTGCTGATCCCCTCGCCGCCGCTGATCGAGGCCTATCTGCGCGCCATCCCGCGCGGGGAGGTGCGGCCCATCACGCAGCTGCGCGCCGAACTGGCCGCCGCCGAGGCTGCCGATGCGACCTGCCCGGTGACCACCGCCATCCACACCCGCATTGTCGCGGAGATCGCGACCGAGGCGCTGGATGCCGGCCTGCCGCCCGAGGCCGTGGTCCCCTTCTGGCGCGTGGTCGAACCGCGCAGCGATCTGGCGCGCAAGCTCAGCATCGGGCCTGCGGGCATCGAGCGGCTGCGCGCGGCCGAGGCCGGCTGACGCCCCGAACTGGCGCGCCGTGCGGCGCCATGGCATAATTCGCGCATGTCCATTTACGCCATGTTCGCCGCCCGCCTGACCGCGCGCCCCGTCGGCCGCGACCGCTACGGCAACCGCTATTTCGAGAGCCGCCGCGACATGCCGGTCTATGGCCGCAAGCGTCGCTTCGTGATCACCGCGGGCGCCCAGGACCCGACCAAGGTGCCGCCCGAATGGCACGCCTGGCTGCATCATCTGACCGATGCGCCGCTGGATGAATCCCGCCGCCATGCCTGGCAGAAGGACCACCAGCCCAACCAGACCGGCACCGCCGGCGCCTGGCGCCCGCTGGGCCATGATTATTCCGGCGGCCAGCGCCGCGTGACCGGTGGCGATTACGAGGCCTGGCGCCCATGAAGGGCCGCTCAGCGCTGGAAATGCTGACCGGCGCCGGCGTGCTGGCGGTGGCGGCCCTGTTCCTGTTCTACGCCGTGGCGCATGGCGGGCGCGGCGCGCAGCCGGACGGGATTGCCCTCTCGGCCCGGTTCGACCGCATCGACGGCCTGGTGAACGGCGCCGATGTGCGCGTGGCCGGCGTGAAGGTGGGCAGCGTGACCAGCCTGTCGATCGACCCGCAAAGCTTCAACGCGGTGGTGCAGTTCCGCGTGGACCGCGCGCTGCGCCTGCCCACGGATAGCAGCGCGGAGATTGCCTCCGAAGGCTTGCTGGGCGGGAAATTCGTCTCGATCGTGCCGGGTGGCGCGGATCGCGTGCTGGCCGATGGCGGGCGCATCACCGAGACCCAAGGCTCGGTCAGCCTGGAGAGCCTGCTCGGCCGTTTCATCTTCTCGGTGACGCAGATGAACACGCCCGCGGGTGGCACGCCGCCCGCCACCCCCCGGTGACACCGCCAGAGACCTGGCCCGGCCGCGATGGCGCGCCGGTGGCCTGCCTGGAAAAGCTCAAGATGCTGCGCGAGAACCATGCCGAGGCCGCACAGGTGCTGGCCGATGCGCTGGAGGATGCGGTGCTGATGGGCGTGGATGAAGCCGCGATGCGCCGCATCCTGGCGGAGCTGGTGGCAAGCCTGCCCTCGCCGCGGGTGCGAACGTGAAGCGCGCGCTGGCCCTGCTGCTGCTGCTGCCCGCGCTGGCGGCGGCCCAGGCCTGGCTGCCGCGGCAGAATGTCAGGCTGCAGGCGCTGGACAAGGTGACCGCGCGGGTGACCGTGGTCGATGCCCGGGTGGGAGAGGCGGTGCGATACGGCACGCTGACCATCACGGTGCGCGCCTGCAATGCCCGCCCGGCCGATGAAGTGCCCGATGCCGCGGCCTGGCTGGAGATTTTCGACAGCCGCATGACGCCCGCCCAGGGTGCCGCATTCCGCGGCTGGATGTTCGCCAATGCGCCGGCGGTGAGCATGCTGGAGCACCCGGTCTATGATGTGCGGGTGCTGGAATGCCGGTAGGCCGGCATGAGAGCGGGATGCGTTGAGGTGGAATCACCGAAAACGCTGAATCCCGCTCTCCACAAAGAGCTGGAGCAGGCTGTGTGAACGCATGTGAACACAGCGTGTTCTAGCGTTGCGGCCGCCGCCCTTAGGCAGGCTGGCCATATGGCCTTGGTGCTGGATGCTTGGCGCAAGCCGTCTGGCGCTGGATGGCGCTGGCCGGTCAGTGGCGTCCGCGATCGAGGATGGCGCGGCGGGTATTGGCGATGGCCTCGGCCAGCAACGTCATGACTTCCTCGGCCTCGGCGCCCTCCACCAACTTGTCGGCCCAAAGCTCCGCCTCGCGCTCCAGGCGGGCCAGGAGCGCGTCGGGATCGGATGATTGTTCGAGCATGGCATCGAGAGCCGCTCGAACGGCATCGCGCATGCCGTTGTCAGTCATCACCGTGGTTCCACACATTCCGAAAAACCCAGTCATCACGCTTTAGTGATCAAGAGCGAACATTCCGAGAAGCCTAGTTATCACGTTTTTGTGAGTTCGAGCGACCGCCCGATAGCCTTACGAGTCCCTCATCTGTCAAGCCAGAGCCATCCCCATGTCGCGGCGCTGTGGGGCGGTTTAGCGCCAAAAACATGGACAAACCAATAACGTAACGCTCATGCGGTGTTGTGGATAAAAAACAATGGCCACCCGAACGATCCGCATGCGTATCGGAAATGGGCCGCTAACCCATTGATTTTCGATTATGATGATTTCGTATTGGCATCAATACGCGCTTGCATTGCCTCACAACCGCGTGCTTAGTTGAGTTGCGCGCACGGAATTGTAATTTGCAACCAGGACGGGAGCGGTTTGTATGTCGTGCAATTCAGTTCATGTCTCGACATGGGTTGCCCCTGCGGCCCCTTGCGCCAGCATCACGGCGCTGCGTCAATTGCAGCAGTTGGGCCAGCAGGCCGTGGCTGCCAACAAACCATTGACCGCCGCCTTCCTGCTGCGCGCCGCCGAAAGCATGATGTTGACGCATCTGTCCGACTTGGCCGCCCGTGCTGCGTCCGGCTACGCAGCCCTGGATGATCTGATGCATGAGGCGGGGCGATTGGGCCTCGCGGCCTATGCGGCCGATGCTGATGGCTATCTCCGCCGCTACAATGACCAAGCGGAACAGCTCTGGGGCTGGTCACCTGGTCTCGGCGTGCAGCGTTGGGTCGGTGCCTGGTCCCTGATCCACCGCGATGGCCGGGACCGCGCCGCCTTGACCGCGCCGATGGCTGTCGCCTTGCGCGAGCGCCGGGTGGCCACCGAGGATGTGGTGTTAGCCCGCAGGCCGGATGGAGGCCAATTCGCGAATCGCCCAGTGGCGGTGCCCGTGCGGTCCAGCCGCTGGGGGGTGTTGGGCGCGGTCAACTTCCTGGTGGATGTGAGCCAACGCTTCAGTATCGAGCGACAGCATGTCTTGAACTAGCGCCATGGGCAGTGTCGGGCACTGCTCACGGCGTCAAGGCAAGACTTGCCATTACCCAAGACACTTCTGATTGCTCCATCTCCGAGGAGCGGATCATCGGGAAAGAAGTGACTTGTTGTGTTGTTTGTGAGTGAGATTTTGATTGTGCTGAAATTCTGAACTCTAACCAAGCCGGGACGAGAAGAATGGACGAACTGACGCTGGAACTGCCATTGCCTGACTGGGCGCCATTCGGCGCCCCGAGCGAGGCCCATTGGCGCGCTGTACA
>JAIXVH010000203.1 GCA_027483125.1 Acetobacteraceae bacterium
ATGACGTCGCGCACGGCGATGGTGGCGATCTCGGCGGCCGCATTGCGGACCTCGGCCACGGCGCTCGCCTCGGCGGCGGCGATGCGGTCCATCGCCATGCGCTCGCGGCGCTTGGCGGCGGCCTCGGCCTCGGCGGCGGTCGCGGCGGCGAGGCGCTGGGCCTCGGCCTGGGCGCGCTCGATCATCGCGGCGGCTTCGGCGATGGCGGCTTCACGCTCGGCGGTGGCGCTGGCCAGCATGGCCTCGGCCTCCGCACGCAGGCGGCTGGCTTCTTCCAGCTCGGCGCGGATGCGCTCGCCGCGGGCGTCGAGCATGGCGGTCGCGCGGGTCCAGGCCGTCTTGCCCACGAGAAGGACGAAGATGACGAAGCTGGCGGCAACCCAGAATTTCGGATCCTGCAACATCAGCGGGCTCCCTGGCTGGCGGCGCGATCCACGGCGGCCGTCACGTCATTCGCGGGGGCCGCGATGGCGAGGCGGGAGAGCATGGCCGTCGCGGTCTCACCGGCGACTTCGCGCAGCGCGCCCATCGCCTGGTCCCGCGCGGCGCGGACCTGTTGCTCGGCCTGCGCCACCTGCGTGGCCAGGCGCGCATTGATTTCGGCGGCCTGGGCGGCGGACTTGGTCTGCGCCTCGACCATGGCGGCCGCGATGGCGGCCTGGGCTTCGGCCCGGGCAGCCGCGGTGGCGGCCCGGATTTCGGCGAGTGCCGCCTCACCGGCCGCCTGGGCGTCCCGGGCGGCGTTGAGGTCGGCCGCGATGCGCGCAGCGCGTTCATCCAGAACCGACGCCACCTGCGGCAGCGCGTAGTTCTTCAGGACGAAAAAGAGGAAGCCAAAGATGATCAGCAGCCAGACCAGCTTGCTCATCATCAGTGGGTTGGCGAAATCGAGCTGCGGCATGGCGATATCCTGATGCTGAGAGTAAGTCGGGGCGGGGCGCGAGGCCCCGCCAGACGAACTCAGGCGAACAGGATCAGGAACGCGATCAGCAGCGCGAAGAGCGCCACGGCTTCCGTGAGCGCGAAGCCCAGAATGCCGATCGGGAAGACGACGTCACGGGCGGAGGGGTTACGCGCCACGCTGGAGATCAGCGAGGAGAAGATGTTCCCGATGCCCAGGCCCACGCCGAACAGCGCGATGACGGCAATGCCAGCCCCGAGGGCCTTGGCGGCAGCAACTTCCATATTCTCAATCCTTCTGTTTGCTGAGAAGCGGGGTGGGACGCGACGTGCTCAGTGCAGATGCACGGCGTCGTGGAGGTAGATGCAGGTGAGGATCGCGAACACATAAGCCTGCAGGAACGCGACCAGCACTTCGAAGCCGACGAGCGCGACGTTGATCGCGAGCGGCATGACGGCAATGAACGGACCCACCGCGCCAAGCCCCGCCAGCATCACCACGAAGGTGGCAAAGACCTTCAGCATCACGTGACCCGCCACCATGTTGGCGAAGAGACGGATGGAGAGGCTGACCGGGCGCGAGAGGTAGGAGACGATTTCCACCGGCACGATGATCGGCGCCAGCCACAAGGGCGCGCCTTCCGGGAAGAAATAGCCGAAGAACTTCTTGCCATGCAGCGACCAGGCCACGACCGTGATCAGCACGAAGACGATGGCCGCCAGGCCGAAGGTCACCGCGATATGGCTGGTGAAGGTGAAGGCATAGGGGAACAGCCCCAGCATGTTGCCGACGAGGACGAACATGAACAGCGTGAAGACGAAGGGGAAGAAGCGCTTGCCTTCCTCGCCCACCTGGTCGGTCACCATGCGGTGGATGAATTCATAGGCGCTTTCGGCCAGCGACTGCCAGCGGCCGGGCACCACGGCCCGCGCCCGCATGCCCCAGGTCATCAGGCCCAGGATGATCGCGGCGGCGAAGATCATGTACAGGTTGGACTGCGTGAAATTCACGGATGCGCCGATCGGCCCGAGGGACGTCGCCAGTTGGAACTGGCTCAGTGCGTCGATCGCCTTGCCTTCAGCCGCCACGAGAACCCCCGAGAAATCAATCGCGCTTCACACGCCTGGGGTTGAACAGCCGATAGACGTTCAGGATACCCGCGGCGCTGCCCATGACGAACATCAGCAGAAAGAGCCAAGGCCAGGTGCCCAGCCAGCGATCGAGCAGCAGTCCCAGGACTACGCCGACCACAAGGGCGGAAAACACCTCCACGCCGGCGCGGAAACCCACGCCCCATGCACCGCCTGGCAGCTTCGCGTCACCCTCACCCTTGTCGAGCCCGTGTTTGGCACGGGCGTCACGCAGGCGTTTGTCGAAGCCGTCCGGTTGGACCATGGTTTGACCCCCCCTGCGGAGAACCCGCCGAAGGCATGGGGCGGATACGGTTTCACCCCTGGAGTGTCAACCCGCAGAAGGCGTTTCGCGGCGCCGTTTTTTGCATCGCGGCAAAGTTCTCGCGATGGCCGCGCAAGCGGGCCTGGAGAAGCCGCACCTTACGCCGCGCTGGCAGGGCGCGCCGCCTCGGCGAAGGCCAGAATCTGCTCGGGCGGGACCGGCCGGGCGAGCAGGAAGCCCTGCGCCACATCGCAGCCCAAGGCGGCCAGCGCCAGCAACTGGGTTTCGGTCTCCACGCCCTCGGCCACGACCGACGCACCGAGACCATGGGCGAGCCTGACCACGGTCTCCACGATGCGCGGCGCGGCGCCGCCCAGGTCCAGGCCGTTGACGAAGCTGCGGTCGATCTTGATCACGTCCACCGGCATGTCCTGCAGATAGGCGAGCGAGGAGAAGCCGGTGCCGAAATCATCAAGCCCCACGCGGATCCCCATGGCGCGCAGCCCGGCCAGCATGTCGCGCGCCGCCTGGCTGTCGCCGATGAAGGTGCTTTCGGTGACCTCGATCTCCAGCAGATGCGCGGGCAGGCCCGATTCGCGCAGCGTCTCGCGCACCAGCGGCATGGTGGTGCCAAGCCCGATCAGCTCGGCCGAGAGGTTGACCGCCACCGGGATGGCATGGCCCGCCGCCTGCCATTGCATCGCCTGGCGCGTCGCACGCTGCAGCACATAGCGCGCCAGTGGCAGGGCCAGGCCCGCTTCCTCGGCCAGCGGCACGAACACGCCGGGTGAGATCGCGCCGCGCTGCGGGTGGTTCCAGCGCAGCAGTGCCTCCACGCCGGTCATCAGCCGGTCGGGGATGGTGAATTTCGGCTGGAAGGCCAAGTGCAGTTCGTCATTGCGCAGCGCGGCCGCCAATTCGGCCTGCAGGGCGCGGCGTTCGGAGGCCTCGCTCTCCAGCTCCGGACGGAACAGGCTGAAGCGGCCGCTGCCCTCGCGCCGGGCCTCGCGCAGCGCGAGCTCGGCCTGGGCCAGCAGCGTCTCGGGCGATGGCTGGCCGGTTGCCCTTTCGCTGGCGCCGATGCTGGCCGTGCAGCGCACGATGCTGCCACCAAGCTGGTAGGGCTGGCCCAGCGCCTGGGCCATGCGCGCGGCAAGAGCCAGCGTGTCGCCGGGCTTGGTGTTCCGTTGCAGCACCGCGAATTCATCGGCCGCCAGCCGCGCCACCTCATCGCCCGGCCGCAGCATGCCGCGCAGCCGGCGGCCGAAGGCGATCAGCAGCGCATCGCCGGTCGCATGGCCGTGGGTGTCGTTGATCAGGCGGAACTGGTCGAGGTCGATCAGGTGCAGCGCGAAGGTCTCAGGCGTGGCCAGGATGCCCGACAGCTCGCGGCCGAAACGCGCGCGATTGGGCAGGCCGGTCAGCGCGTCATGGTCATGCAGGTGCCGCGCCTCGTGCTCGGCGGCGCGCTGGGCGGTGACGTCCATGCTGATGCGCAGCATGCCGGTCAGCACGCCGGTGGCGTCATGCAGCGGTGCGACGGTGACCAGCAGGCGGCGCATGCCGCCGGCGGCATGCGGCACGCTCAATTCCTCGGGCGGGCCGGCGCAGCCCGTGGCCTGCAAGCGGCGCAGCGGCGCCTCGATCGTCTCGGGCAGGCCGAGTTCGGTGGGGCTGCGCCCGACCAGTTCGGCCTCGGTGCGGCCCGAATAGGCGCAGACCGAATGATTGGCGAAGACATAGCGGCCTTGCGCATCAAAGGCCGAGACCAGCGCCGGCACGCCATCGATCACGCTGCGCAGCGTGCTGTTGGCCTCGCGCGCTTCGGCGCTGGCAGCTTCGGCGCGCAGGCGCGCCGCTTGCGCGCGGTGTGAGGCGATGGCCAGCAGCGCGACCAGCACCGCCGTCGCCGCTGTCAGCAGCAGGAAGCCGATGCTGAACCAGTGCAGCTGGCTCGCGATGTCCAGCAGATGCTGGCGCACACGGTCCTGTCGGCGTTCATGCGCGACCTGGGTGGCGGCCTGCAGCGGCGCTTCCAGCCGGGACAGGAGCGGCAGCAGGCTGGCCAGTTGCGGCGGCCCGGCATTCAGCTGCGTCTCCAGTGCTTGCAGCGCCTGCTGCATGGCGGGCTGCTCGGCGTGCAGCTGGCGAAGGGCCGGCGAATCCTCCCGGTGTTGTCCGCCATCGAGTTGGTTGATGCGGCCCCAGAGCAGGTCCAGCCGCAAGGGCAGCTCCGCGCGGGCTTCGGCATCGCCGGCCGCCGCCCGGGCCAGATGCGCCGAGAAGCGATGCAGTTCGATCTGCGCATGGGTCACCTGCAGGAAGCCCCAGCGGTTCTGCTCGGTCTCCTGGTGATGGCGCTGGACCATGTGCTGCAGGCCCATGCCCAGGCCGCCGACAATGGCGATGCACAGCAACGCCGCCGCCATGGCTGCGGTGCGCCACCCGTTCAGCACGCCACGCAAGGGGCCGATCTTTTCCATCAACCGAGCTGGATCGCCCTGACTTGCCACACGGATCGGCAGTGGAATTCCGGCCGGTCCAGTGTGGGGTGGTCAGCCCAGGGATAGACCAACCAGAAGGGGCCGCGATCGCGCACCGGCATCAGCGCAGCATTGCGCCGCCAGGCCAGGAACAGCCCATGTTCCGTGACATCGGCCATGGGGATGTCGGCCCGGTGGTCATCCAGCGCAGCGACCAGCAGCCGCGGTGATGCCGTGGCGGCCAGCGGCAGCACCAGGCGCAGCGCCGTGCCTTCGAATTGCTGCGGGCCGCTTGTCCAGGGGGTGTGGGTGGTGAGCGTCTGGCGCGGCCCGGCATCGAGCGCGGCCAGCTCCAGCGGCGTCACCTCATCACGCCAGCGCAGGTCCAGCATGGCGGCTTGCGCCGGTCGCGCCAGCGACAACAGCGGCAGCGAAAAGGCGGATCGGCGTGCCCAGGGCAGCACGCGGCGGCCAGAGCGTTCGGCGGGCATATGCGGTCTCCGACAGCGGGGGGGAGGCCCCGCTCGCCAGAAAACTGCACCGGCAAGCCCGAACAATTGGTTAGCGCGATCGATCTAATTCCGGGCTATGCGGTCAGCCCGGCGGTTCGGCCATCCGCGCGTAGAAGCCATCGACCATGGCCTGGCCGGTTTCGCGCAGGCGGGCATCGCGCGCGGCGCAGGCGGCTTCGTCCTCGATCGCGCCGGCCTCTCCCACCCGGCGCGAGGCATCCTGCACCAGGGTGCAGCGGGCATGGCGGCGCGCGCCGAAGGCTTCCAGCACCGCGGGCGCGGGGCCGGCTTCGGCCAACATGCCGGCCAGCACCACCGCATCCTCGATCGCCATGGCGCCGCCCTGGCCCATGAAGGGGGTGGCGGCATGCGCGGCATCGCCGATCAGCCCGACGCGGCCGCGATGCCAGGGCAGGGCCAGGCGCACCTCCTCGACCGGGGTGTAGACCACCTGCGCGGGGTCGGTCAGTTCATCCAGGAAGCGCGTGGCGGGGCCTGCGAAATCGGCGAATTTGGCGCGCATCAGCCGGTGCCATTCGGCACGTTCATACCAGGGGTTTTCAGGCTCGCGGCTGGTGGCGAAAACATAGAGCCGCTGCCCGCTGATGGGCATGATGCCCAGCCGCTTGCCCACGCCCATCATCATGATCTTGGCATCCAGCGCAGCCGGCCGGTCATGCATGGAACGCCAGACGCCGAAGCCCGAGAATTCCGGCTCCACGCCGGGAAACAGCACCCCGCGCAGCGCCGAGCGGATGCCATCGGCGCCGATCAGCATATCGGCTTCCAGCGCCGAGCCATCGGCCATGATGGCCCGCAGCGGCGCGCCGGGCGTATCCTCCACGCCGGTCACCGCATGGCCCAGCAGCACGGGCACCTGGGCCTCGCGCATCGCATCGGCCAGCACGCGGTGCAGCTCGGCGCGCAGGATGCCCAGGATGGGCGGCACATGCGCGCCGCCGATGCGCGGATAGTGCAATTCGGTGATCAGCCCGCCCTGCTGGTCCAGCATGGGGTTGCGGCCATCGGGGCTGGCCCAGCCGGCGGCCAGCACCTGGTCCAGCACGCCGACACGCTCCAGCGCCGCCAGCCCATTGGCGTAGAGGAACATGCCCGCGCTGACCGGCCGCCAGGTGGCGTCGCGCTCCAGCAGGCGCACCGGCACGCCGTGGCGGGCGAGTGCGAGCGCCAGCGTCGCCCCTGCAATGCCGCCGCCGGCCACCAGCACACCATGTGGAAAGCGCGCCATGCGCTATTCGACCTGGATGCCAAGCTCGCGCACGATGGTGCCGATGCGGCCGAACTGGTCGGCCACGATCGCGGCCAGTGCCGCCGGGTCGCCGCTGCCGGGCACCACCACCAGATCGGCCATGCGCGAGCGCACATCGGCCTGCCGCAGGATGGTGGCGAAATGCCCCGACAGCATCTCCGTGACGGCCGCGGGCGTGCCGCGCGGCGCGAAGACACCGGACCAGGACGGCAGCACCAGCCCCGGGAAGCCCAGCTCCACGAAGGAGGGCACATCCGGCGCCAGCGGCGAGCGTTCACGTTCGGAGACCGCCAGCGGCACCAGCGTGCCCGCGCGGATATGCGCTGCCGCCACCGCCGGCGTGGCAAAGCCCAGCGCGATGACGCCGGCCAGCATGTCGTTGATGAGGGGTGCCACGCCGCGATAGGCGACCTCGGCCAGTTCGATGCCGGCGGCGCGGTTGAACATCTGCCCCAGGATATGCATGGGCGAGCCCGAGCCTGGCGTGCCGTAATTGGCGATGCGCCCGGCCTGGGCGGCGGCGCGCGCTTCGGACAGGCTGCGGATGCCCGAGGCGCGGCTGGCGAGCAGGATCAGCGGCGTGGTGGTGGTCAGCGCCACCGGCACGAAATCATCCACCGGGTGGTAGCCCGCGCCCCGGCGCAGCACGAGGGGCGCTGTGGCAAAGGTGCTGGGCGCGAAGAGCAGCGTATCGCCATCCGGTGCGGCGCGCGCCACATGCAGCGTGCCGATGGTGCCACTGGCGCCGCTGCGGTTGTCGACCATGACCGGTCGGTTGAGCCGCAGCGCGAGGCGTTCGGCCAGGAAGCGGGCGGTGACATCGGTGTCGCCGCCGGCGGGGAAGGGTACCACGAGGCTCAACGGGCGCGGCGCCTGGGCGCGCGCAGCCGGCGCGGCGCCGGCGGCGAGAAGGGCCAGCGCGGGCAGGGCGCGGCGGGCGATGGTGGGCATGGCGTCTCTCCGGCTTGGTATTGGGGGCAGCCTATGGCGGGTTGCGGCGGTGGGGAACGGGGGGAGGGTGGGACGGCCAATGCGCCCTGTCGGCATCCACTGCGCAGGCCGCGCAGCCTCCGCGCCAGACTTGGCCGTGGGGCGCATTGCATCCGGCATGGGGCTGATGGCGGGGCTTGCGCCGTCTCCGCGCTGTCCGGCCGCGTCAGCAGCGTCGCAGCGCAAGCCCATGGATCCTGCCGGAGCGCTCGCCCTGGATCGTCAGCGTGACAATTATTTGTTCATCGGGACCTGAGAGGATCGCCGCCCGAGCCATCGGGCTTTCTCAGGAGTGTGTCTATGCGTCAAAGACTTCTGCAGCTTCCCATTCTCCGGAAGATGCTTCTGGCAATCGGCCTGTTGGCCGCAACCGGCGCCGGGTTGACGCTGTATGCCCTTCAACGATTTTCCCAGGCAGATCAGACCTATACACGCCTGCTCGATGTGGAGGCCCGCAGCCTGATCCGCCTGTCGATGGCGAATACGGCCATTCATGATGATGGACGCGTCCTGAACCGCATGATCG
>JAIXVH010000116.1 GCA_027483125.1 Acetobacteraceae bacterium
ACGCCAGCAGGCCGATGGTCAGCCCGATCGACCACTTGGTCGCGGTGCCGAAGGCCAGCCACATGCGCTGGCGCTCGGCCATGATGTCCTGGGATTTCACTTCGACGAATTCGTAGCTGCTCTGCTGCTCGGCCATAGGGTTGGATCCTTCCTGTTGGCGCATGGATAGAAAGAGGCGGGGCTCAGGGCAAGGGTCGCAGCCCCATGGCCATGGTGCGTTCATCGCTGCGGCCCTCGAAGCCGAGGCCCCGCCGCAGCGCCCAGATATTCACCTGGTGGTGCAGCGGAATGATCGCGAGGTCGCGGATGGCGATGCCGGTGGCTTGCCGGTACAGCGCCTCCCGCGCCGGCATGTCCAGCGTGGCGAGCGCCTGGTCCAGCACCGCATCGAAGGCTGTGTTGGCATAGCGCGAGCGGTTGGAGGCGCCTCGGCCGCGCGCGCGGTCAGCGCTGGCCAGCAGGTTTGCCAGCGGGCTGTCGGGCTCGCCAGTGCCGGTGCCCCAGCCGAGCAGGCCAACCGAGAATTCATCCCGCGCCGAGCGGGAGAAATAGCTGGCGCTGGGCATCGCCTCGACGCGCGTGCGCACGCCGATGCGCGCCCACATCTGCGCCAGCGCCTGCAGGATCTGCGCGTCATTCACGTAGCGGTCATTGGGGCCATGCAGCGTCAGTTGGAAACCCTGGGGGAAGCCGGCCTCGGCCAGCAGCGCCCGGGCGCGTTCAGGGTCATGCGGGTCGGGGTGCAGTTCGGGGTCGTGGCCCACGCTGCCCGCCGGCAGCAATTGCCCCGAGGGCGTGGCGTGGCCGTCCATGATCTGCTGCACGATGCCGGCGCGGTTGATGGCGAGCGACAAGGCCTGGCGCACGCGCAGGTCGCGCAGCGGGTTGGTGGGCAACGCGCGGCCCTGATTGTCGGTAACGTGCGGCGTGACATCGCGCGCGAAATCCAGATGCAGGTAGATGTTGCGCACGCCTGGCTTGGTCACGACCGACAGCCGCGGGTTGCGCTGGATGTCGGCGACGTCGCGCGTCGGCACCTGGTCGATCAGGTCGACATCGCCGGCCTGAAGCGCGGCCAGCCGCGCGCTGTCATTGCTGATGAAGCGATAGGTCACGCGCGCCCAGGCCTGGCGGGCGCCCCACCATTCCTCGTTGCGCGTCATCACCGCGCGGTCACCGGCGGTGTAGCTCGTGAAGCGATAGGGGCCGGTGCCGATGGCGGCGCGACCGCTATTGTAGTCGGCGGTGGACATGCCCTCGCCCTGGGCGCGGCCAATGATGGAAAACCCCTGCATCAGGGCCGGGATCAGCGGCGCGGGACCGTTGGTTTCCAGCCGCACGGTATGCGCATCCACCACCACCACCTGCCGCACGGGCCGCGTGAAGAAGGCATAGGAGGAGGGGCTGTTCGGCACATTCGGCACGCGTTCGAAGGTGAAGGCGACATCATCGGCGGTGAAGGGCCGGCCATCATGGAAGCGCACGCCGGGGCGCAGGCGGAATTCCCAAACCGTGTCGGAGATCGCGCGGTAGGACAGCGCCAGTGCGGGCTGCGGCCGCAGATCGGCGTCGGGGTCCAGCAGACGGTCGAAGATGTGGTGCGTCAGCGCGCTGTTGGGCGTCAGGTTGTGGAAATGCGGGTCCATGCTGGTGAAGGCCCCGCCCACCGCGATGGTGACATTCTGGGCAACGGCTGTGGTCATTGTCAGCACCAGGCATCCGGGGATGATCGCGCGCATTCTGCCCTCTCCTCAAGCGCGCGCAGCATGCAAGACTGCGGCACCAACAAGCAACGGAATGCCGCGATGGATCTGCTGATCACCGACACCACCATCGTCACCGGCGATGCGCAGCACCGTATTCTGGACCGCGCCGCCATCGCGCTGCGCGGCGGGCG
The DNA here is from genome assembly GCA_027483125.1 of Acetobacteraceae bacterium. GTDB lineage: Bacteria > Pseudomonadota > Alphaproteobacteria > Acetobacterales > Acetobacteraceae > Rhodovarius. The sequence goes on from JAIXVH010000116.1 coordinate 1,898, forward strand.
CATCCTGGCCATCGGCGAGACTGCGGCACTGGAGGCAGCGCACCCGGACATGCCGCGCATGCCCGGCCGCGGGCTTGCGGTATTTCCCGGCTTCATCAACGCCCACACCCACACCGCGCTGACCATCCTGCGCGCGACTGTGGAGGATTGGGATGGCAATGCGGTCTATGGCTATATGTCCCCGGTCTCCTACGAGATGTCGGCCGAGGAACGCGCGGTGATGGTGCAGCTGGGCTGCCTGGAGGCGATCCGCTCGGGCTGCACGACGCTGGTCGAACCCTTTCGGCATGTGCCGTCCTATGGCGATGCGATGGTCGCGACCGGGCTGCGGCTGTGGCTGAGCGAGAACGCGGCGGACATCAACACGCTGAACATCCGGCGCGGCGACTACACGGTGGACCCGGCCTTCGGGCAGGTCTTCCTGGACCGCACGGTCGAGATGGTCGAGCGTTACCACAACACGCAGGGCGGGCGCGTGCAGTGCCAGATCGCGGCGCATGCGCCGGATAACTGCTCGCCGGCCATGCTGCGTTCGCTGATGGAATTGTCGGCGAAATACGGGCTGACGCGCACGGTGCACCTGGCGCAGAGCATGGAGGAGGTGCGCGCGGTGCGCGCTATGCATGACGCCACCCCCGCCGGCTACCTGGCGCGCGAGGGTTTTCTGGGGCCGGACCTGGTCGGCGCGCACTGGACCTTCTGCACGCCCGAGGACATCAAGCTGCTCGCCGCGCATGGCACGCAGATGGCGCATTGCCCGGCCAATTCCTCGCGCCGCGGGCCGCATACGGCGCTGCTGGGACTGATCCGCGATGCGGGGGTGAACATCGCGCTCGGCACCGACAACATGACCGAGGACATGTTCCATGCCTTCAAGCTGGGCAGCATTATCCATCGCGGCGGCCGCGGCCGCGCCAAGGAAGGCGGCGTGGACCCGCAGCCCTGGCAGGTGCTGGAAATGGCGACCCGCAACGGTGCGCGCAGCGTGGGCGCGGAGGCAGAGATCGGCAGCCTGGAAGTGGGCAAGAAGGCCGACCTGACCATTCTGGATCTGAACACTCCCAGCCTGCGGCCGATCATCAACCTGGTCGGCAGCGTGGTGCATTACGGCCATCCGGGCTGCGTGCATTCGGTGGTGGTCGATGGCGAATTCCTGATGCGCGACCGGCGCGTGCTGACGCTGGACGAGGATGCGCTGATGGCCGAGGCGCAACGCGTCACGCAGCGCGTCTGGGAGCGCATGCTGGCGAAGAACCCGGATATCCCGCCGCCGCCCGGTGGGCTGCGCTGGTTGGACATTTAGCAGGCAACCGGCGCGCGCGGCACACGATACAGCGCCGAAAACCCCTTGCGCGCCGCCGATTTCCGGCACATGTCAGCGCCGCAATCTCCCGGAGGCTCCGATGATCCGTCTCTCCCGCCGCGCGGCGCTGGCCGCGCCCGCCCTTGTCGCCCTGCCCGCCACCGCGCAGGAATGGCAGCCCAACGGACCGATCCGGCTGATCAACGGCTTCCCGCCTGGCGGCAGCCCGGACATCCT
>JAIXVH010000218.1 GCA_027483125.1 Acetobacteraceae bacterium
CTGCGCGTGATCGACGCGCTGCGCCGCGCCGAGGCCTGGGACACCGCCCAGGACGCGATCGAGACGCTGGCGCGCGACCCGCTGCCGGAATCGGTGCGCCAGGTGCTGAGCCTGGAGGCACGCCTGGTGGAAGCCGCTGATGCGCGGCGCCACACGGTGGCCAGCGCACTGCCGCCGCCGGCCCGGCGGCCGCATGTCAGCCATCAGAAGATCATCGGCCGCGGCAGCCTGTTCGGCTGGGTGAAAAGGCTGTTCCGGCGATAAGGCCGCGCTTCAGCGTCATCCCGTCAATGGGATCACGCCGCAGCCGTTGTGCGAGAATTATGCACCGCGTCGGCGATTCCGCCTTTGCGGATCATGCTCTAGACCGGTTTCACAGCAATCATATGCGGTTCAACCGGTCTAGCTCTTTGCTTTGCCGCATTTTCCGAGTCGCTGCGCGTGTCCGCTTCGCTTGAAAATGCTCTAGCAGAGCCTGACCGCGAGCCGCCCCTGCTGCATCGTCGGGCTGGCACGCCGCATGCCGTAGCGAATGCCGTTGAAAGTCCTGTAGGTGTCCGTGCCTTCCCAGACCTGTCGGAAATTCACGCCCTCAGCGTAATAGAAAATGCCGTGATTGGTCAGGCTGCCAAGCCGCACGCCACCATCGTTGAGCGTCGTCGGACCGCGGCCGGGCTGGATCGTGTACCAGCCATAGGTCCGGTAGTCGTTGTGGCGATCAGCCAGCAACAGCAGGATGCGAATGGGTTGCTGGCAGGCATTCTCGATGGTCACTTCCCGCCGTTCGGCCTGTGCGAAGGCGCTCTGCATGGACAGCAACAGCGTGATGGCGAAGGCGAAGGCGCGCATAAAGCTTTCCTCAAGTTAATGCGCGCCACCAAAACAACAGATCAGGATTTGTGCAAGAGCTAACAGACGGCTTGGCGCACCCATTCCGCCAGCGAAAGTGCCGCGCGGTCCTGGCCGAAGGGTGCCGCGATCTGCACGCCCAATGGCAGCCCGCGCGGCCCCTCGCCGGCCGGCACCGTCACGCAGGGCACGCCGAGCGCGGTCCAGAGCGAATTGAAGGCGGGGTCGCCGGTCCAGCCCAGGCCCTCGGGCGCTTCGCCCGGGGCACTGGGCGTCAACACTGCATCGAAGCCGGCGATGGCGGGCGCGAAGGCCGCCTGGGCGGCGGTGAACACCGCGCGCCCGGCGGCGATGGCGGCATGGCCCTGTTCGGCGCCCCATTGCATGCGCTCGGCCAGCACGGGGGAGAGCTTGTCCGCGTAATGCGTGCGTTCCCAGGCCAGGGCTTCCGCGCTCTCGCCATTCATCACCAGCGGGTGCGCATCCAGGATGCGCGTGACCGAATCGGGCAGGGTGACGGGCGTGACGGTGGCGCCCGCGCGCCGGCAGGCCTCGGCCGCGCGCTCCATCAGCGCCAGCGTCTCGGGCGCCGCCTCGGCCAGCGGATGCATCACCAGCGCCAGGCGCGGCGCGCGCGATGGCTTGGCATCGGGGTCACCATAATCGCCGCCGTTCAGGGCGCGCATCGCCAAGGCCGCATCGGCCACGCTGCGGGTGATGACGCCGATCGTGTCCAGGCTCTCGCTCATCACCTTCATGCCGGCGCGGTGCAGCGTGCCGTAGCTGGGCTTGAAGCCCACCACGCCGCAATAGGCGGCTGGCCGGATGATGCTGCCCGCCGTCTGCGTGCCGAAGCCCACATGCACCATGCCATCGGCCACCGCGGCGGCCGAGCCGGAGGAGGAACCACCAGGCGTATGCGCCGTGTTGCGTGGGTTGGCGGTGGGGCCCGGGTGGCGTGTGGCGAATTCCGTGGTGACCGTCTTGCCCAGGATGGTCGCGCCCGCGCGGCGGGCGAGCGCCACGCAGGCGGCATCCGCGCGCGGGCGATGCCCGGCCCAGATCGGGCTGCCATACTGGCTCGGCTGGTCGGCGGTATCGAGCACATCCTTCACGCCGAAGCCGATGCCCGAGAGCGGCCCTTCGCCGACCTGCGCCAGCGCCGGGTCATGATGCGCGAAGGCGCGGATCGCAGGCTCGCGCTCGGCGATGCGCGCCAGCTGGGCTGCGATGGCATCGCGCGCGGTGAGGCTGCCGGCGGCAATGCGGCGGCGGGTTTCGGTGGCGGTCAGCATGGGCGGTCTCCCTGGGCGCGGCGAAGTCACCACTCTGCGGCAGGCCGCAGCCGCGGTCACGCCCCGCTGACGCGCCGGCCGCCGCGCGACATGACCATCGCCAGCGGCACGCACAGCCCGGCCAGCACGCCGATCACGCCCGCCGCGTTCAATGCCACCGCGCTGCCCAGCGCCAAGGGCAGCGGCCCGGCCAGCAGATACCCCCCCGCCGCAACGCCCGCGCCCAGCGCGGCACCGCCCCAAACCTGCACCGCATAGCGCTGCGTCAGGAAGCGCATCGCCACCGCAGGCGCCACCAGCAAGGCCACCACCAGGATGCTGCCCACCGCCTCGAACGCCGCCACGGCGGCGGCCGCGACCAACAGGTTCAAACCCATCTCCAGCCGCTTCACCGGCAGGCCCACCACCTGCGCATAGACCGGGTCGAAACACAGCAAGCGCAAGGGGCGCCACAGCCAGGCCACGGTCAGGCCGACAGTCATCGCCACAGCCATCAACAGCCACAAGCCCGGCGGCAAACCCGCCAGGGCGACCGGGTCCCACAGCGACGAAACGCCGCGCGCCTCAGGCCACAACAGCGTCTCCATCTGGCCGAACAACACGCAGTCCACATCCAGATCGACATCGCGCGCGCCGGTGGCTTCGAGCAGCACCAGGCCCAGCGCGAACATCGAGGTGAAGACAATGCCCGTCACCGCACCGCTCTCCAGCCGCGAGGCACGCACCAGCCAGCCGATCAACCACGCCGCCAACACCGCCGCGACCAAGGCGCCCAGCAACATCGGCACGCCCGCCCGCAAGCCCGTCAGCGCGAAGCCCACCACGATGCCCGGCAACACCGCATGCGTGATCGCATCACCCAGCAATGCCTCCCGCCGCAACACCAGGAAGGACCCCAGCAAACCGCACGTCCCGCCCGCCAAGACGGCCGCGAGCAAGGCAGGGAAATCGAGTTGCAGGAAGGATGTCATGGGGTGGTGCTGTTGGACCGCAGGGGGGCGCTGCCCCCCTGCACCCCCCGCCAGGAGCCACAGGCCCCTGGACCCGTGGAGTTTACTTTGGAGTTGGGGGAGGGTGCACGAATCGACCGCGCCGGCAGAACGACCGCGCCGCCCCCTCCCCCAACTTCAAAGCACCCGGGATACAAGGGCCTCTCGGCCCTTGGCGGGTGGGTGCGGAAGGGCAGAGCCCTCCCGCGGGTCAGCAGCGCCACCCCAAGTCGTCCTGCCCGCATCCCGATCACCCGCGCCTGGCCAGCATGGCCGCGGTGAACAGGCAGGTGCCTGTCAGCACGACGGCCGCACCCGTGGGCCAGCCGGCATGGCCGGCCGAGATCAGCGCGCCCAGTGTGCCAGCCGCGCCGCCGGCCACGCAGGAGAGCGCGAACATGCTCGGCAGCCGCGCGGTCAGCAGTCGCGCGGTGGCCGCCGGCAGCACCAGCAGCGCGACGACCAGCACCAGCCCCACCGCGGGCAGGCCCGCCACGCAGACCATCAGCACCAGGCCCAGCAGCGCGTGGTCCGTCGCGCGGATATTCAGTCCCGACAGCTGCGCGAATTCCGGGTCGAAACACAGCGCGGCCAGGCGGGGGAACAGCGCCAGCGTCGTCACCAGGCACAGCGCCGCCAGCGCGCCCGCGGCCCATGCATCCTCCGCGCGCATCGCCGCCGCCTGGCCCAGGATGAAACGCGACAACCCCGCCTGTGATGCCGCTGGCCAGGCCTGCGCGATGGACAGCCCGACCACGCCGGCCGCGTAGAAACTGGCCAGCACCAGCGCGATTGCCGCGTCCTGCCGGATGCGCCCGGTGGCGGTCAGGCGCTGCACGCACCACAGCCCCGCGAGCCCGGCCAGCGCGCCGCCCAGCAGCAAGGGCGGCAGGCTGCGCGTGTCCCAGCCGAGTGCCGCGCCCAGCATCGCGGCGAGCACCACGCCGGGCAGGGCGGCGTGGCCCATCGCATCGGCCAGCAGCGCGCGTCCGCGCAGCAGCGCGAAGCAGCCCACCGCGCCGGCGGCGATGCCCAAGGCTGCGCAGCCCAGCACCACGACGATGGTGTTGTGCCCGATCATGCCGCGAGCCCCGGCCCATAGGTGTCGGCGATGGTGGCCGGCGTGAACACCTGCGCCACCGGCCCGGCCGCGATGACGCGCCCGTTCAGCAGCAGCGCGTGTTCGAAGATCTGCGGTACCGAGGCCAGGTCGTGATGCACCGCGACCACGCTGCGCCCGGCCTTCGCCAGGCGTTTGAGCACATCGATGATGGTGCGTTCGGTCGCCGCATCGACGGCGGCCAGCGGTTCGTCCATCAGCAGCAATTCCGCGTTCTGGGCCAGCGCGCGCGCCAGGAAGACGCGTTGCTGCTGCCCGCCGGAAAGCTCGCCGATCGGGCGGTCCGCCAGTTCGGCCAGCCCCACTTCGGACAGGGCGTGGCGCGCGGCCTCGCGTTCGGCGCGCGGCAGGCGGCCCCACCAGCCGCTGCGCGCGCGGCGTGCCATGGCGACCACATCCAGCGCGGTGGCCGGGAAATCCCAGTCCACCGATTGGCGTTGCGGCAGGTAGCCCAGGCGGTCGCGTGCGGCCTCCAGCGTGGAGCCGAAGAAGCGGGTTTCGCCTTCAGAGGGCACCAGGCCCAGCATGGCCTTCAGCAGCGTGGACTTGCCCGCGCCATTGGGGCCGATGATGGCGGTCAGCCCGGGCTGCGCGGACCAGTTGATGTCCAGCAGGGCAGGGCGGTCGCGGTAATGGACCGACAGGCCGGTGACGCTGATGGGGGTCACGCCGCCAGCCTGCCGTTCAGCCCGGTGGCGGGTGCGGTCCCGCCCAGGGCACGGGCGATGGTGGTGATGTTGTGGTCCAGCATGCCTTCCAGCGTGCCGGTATAGCCGCCAGGCCGGCCCAGCGAATCGGAGAACAGCGTGCCGCCCAGCCGCACCGTATGGCCGCGCGCCGCGGCCCCTTCGATCAGCGCGCGCATGGCGCGATCGGGCACCGAGGTCTCGGCGAAGATCGCTGGCACCCGGCGCGAGACGAGCATGGCCACCAGGGCTTCGATGCGCGAAAGCGAGGCCTCGGACTCAGTCGAGATGCCCTGGATGCTGTCCAGCTCCAGCCCGTAGCGGGCGCCGAAATAGCCGAAGGCGTCGTGCGCGGTGACCAGCACGCGCTGCGGCGCGGGCACCGTGGCGAAGGCGGTTTGCGCATAGTCGTGCAGGCGCTGCATGCGGGCGCGATAGACGCCGAGTGCGGCCTGCGCATCGCGCGTCCAGGGGGCGAGAGCGGCGGGCAGGGCTGCTGCCGCATCGGCCCAGAGCAGGGGGTCCATCCAGATATGCGGGTCGGCCGCGTCCGGATATTCGGGGTGGGTGCGCAGCCGGGCGCGCGGCAGGGTTTCGGCCAGGGCCAGTACGCGGCGTCCGGCGCGGGAGAGGCGTGCCAGCACCTCCTCCATCCGGCCTTCCAGCCTGTGGCCGTTCAGCACCACCAGGTCGGCGGCCAGGAGACGCTGGGTGTCGGCGCGGGTGGGGCGGTAGAGATGCGGGTCCACGCCTTCGCCCATCAGCGCGGTGACGGTGACGGCATTGCCAGCCAGCGCGCGGACCGCATCGGCCAGCATGGCGGTGGTGGTGACCACCTGCGGGCGGGTCTGCGCATGCGCCGGCAGGGCCAGCGCCGGCAGGGCGAGCAGGGCGCGGCGGGACATGGCTGAATAGCTATTCACCTGTTTAGATTTCCTTTGAGATTCAATTGCTTGCTCTAGTGTGGCGATGCCGGGGCGCCAGCGCAAGGCGTGCGCTTGCGCCAGCGGCGCATTCTGCCGATGCTGGGCCATGCCCCTGCCCAGCCACATCCCCGAAGACCAGGTCGTCGAACTGGCCGAGATGTTCAGGCTGATGAGCGACCCGACGCGGTTGAAGATCATCCTGGCCTGCCTGGACGCGCCCGCCGCGGTGGGTGAGATGGCGGACCGGCTGGCGATTTCCGGCAGCCTGGTTTCGCACCACCTGCGATTGCTGCGCGCGGCGCGGCTGTTGCAGTCGGACCGCCGCGGGCGGCAGGTGTTTTATGTGGTGGGCGACCCACATATCCGCTCGATGCTGGCCGATATGGTGGACCATGTGGCTGAAGGCGATGCCGAGACGGAAGTCGACGGTGCGGGCGGCTGAAGCCGGTCTGCGACCCTTGTCCCCATGCTGCACTGCGATTATGGTCCGGCCCGATTCAGGATCATGAAACGGCGTGCTACTGCGCAGGCCGGATGACAAGAAGGCGAAGCTTCGAATGCCCAGTCCGAACAAGTGGTTGATGGCGGCGCTGGCGCTATTGCTGGCGATCCCCGTGGCGATGGCGCAGCCCATGGTCGGCGCGCCCGTCGAGTGGGGCATGGGGCTGCAGCCCGCCGGTGGTGCCGTCAAGGAATGGATCCACTGGATGAATGACATCGTGTTCGACATCATTGTCGCGATCACGGTGTTCGTCGGTGGCCTGCTGGCCTATGTGATGTGGCGCTACAACGCCAAGCGCAACCCGGTGCCCAGCACCACCAGCCACCACACCGGCCTGGAAATCGCCTGGACCGTGATCCCGGTGCTGATCCTGATCGGGATCTCCATCCCCTCCTTCCGGCTGGTCTACTACCAGGACCGCACGCAGGAGGCCGACCTGACCATTCAGGTCACCGGCCGCCAGTGGTTCTGGCAATATGCCTTCCCCGACCATGGCGGGTTCCAGTTCGACAGCCGTCCCATTCCGGACAATGAGATCCGCCCGGGCCAGTTGCGCAACCTTTCGGTCGATGAACCGCTGGTGCTGCCGGTGGGTGCCAATGTGCGCGTGCTGAATTCGGGCGTGGACGTGATCCA
>JAIXVH010000328.1 GCA_027483125.1 Acetobacteraceae bacterium
GCGCGATCCTGCGCGGCCGCGTCAGCATCGCGCTCCTCAGGCGGCCCCCAGCCGCCGCCGCCGGGTGTTTCCAGCCGCACGCGCCCACCCGCGCGCAGCACCACGCCGGCCACTTTCGAGGGCCGCGCTGGCGTTTGCCAATCGGCGTCGTTCTTCCAGGTGAAGCGGTTCATCGCCCCCGCCCCGCCGCCGGCCACGCCGAAGGGGCCGCGCGTGCCGCGTTCGCCCAGCAATGCGACGCGCGCATCGGTCAGCGCCTCGATCTCGTACACCGCGCCGACGCCGCCGCGGTGCCGGCCGGCGCCGCCGCTGCCATCGCGCAGCGCCCATTGCGTGAAGACGATGGGGTAGCGGCTTTCCAGGATTTCAACGGGCGGCATGACGGCCATGGAGATCGGGTTGTTGGCATGGTGCAGGCCATCGCCCTGCGGCGTGCCGCCCAGGCCGCCCCCGTGGAAATTGAAGAACACCCAAGGCGTGCCATCGGCGCGCTTGCCGGCCATGGAAAGGCCGTTGATGGTGCCGAAGGGAGCGGCCAGCGCGGCATCGGGCCGCGCCGCGCCGAGTGCGCCGAACACCACGCCGATCAGCCGCAGGATGGTCTCGGTATAGCCACCGACCGGCGCGGGGGGTGTGGCATCCAGCAGCGATCCGGGCGGGATGATCACATCCACCGCGCGCATCACGCCGGAATTGGCGGGCACATCCGGGAAGGCGTGCTTGAGTGCCACATAGACCGCCGCGATGGTGGTGGCGCGCGAGATGTTGAGCGGCCCGGCGCAGGCGCCGGCGGTGCCGGTGAAGTCCAGCAAAAGCCGGCCCTCGCGCGCTTCGATGGCGAGCCGGATGGGAATGGGCGCATCGCTCACGCCGTCATCATCGAGGATATCCTCGAAGGCGAAGCGGCCGGCGGGCAGCCTGGCGATCTCGGCGGCCATCAGCGCGGCGGCGCGGTCGGTGAGTGCCGCGAAGGCCGCGGCGATGCGCGGCGCGCCCTCGGCCTCCAGCAGTGCCGCCAGGCGCTTCTCGCCCAGATCCAGCGCGTTGAACTGCGCGGCCAGATCACCTTCGTTGGACATCGCGGTGCGGGTGTTGGCGGACATGACGCGCAGCAGGTCCGCGTTGATGCCCGCGGTCGTGGCCAGCTTCACGATGGGAAGCCGAAAACCTTCTTGCAGCGATTCGGTGGCGGCCGGGTTGAAATTGCCCGCGACATTGCCGCCCACATCCAGCCAATGGCCGACACTGGCCAGCCAGCAGAAGACCTGGCCATCGCGGAACACCGGCCGCACCAGGCGCATATCGTTCAGATGCGTCCCCCCCAGATAGGGGTCGTTGAAGGCATAGGTTTCGCCCGGCGCGGGCGCGCCATGCTCCGCGCAATGCGCGATGACGGCCGCCACCGCGAAGGCGCTGGCGCCCACGAAAATCGGCAAGCCGCGCGTGCCCTGCACCAGCGTCTCGCCGGTCTCGGCGTGATAGAGCCCGTGCGACGCATCACGCGCCTCGGCGATGATCGGGTTGAAGGCGGAGCGGAACAGCGTCGCATCCATCTCATCGGCGATCTGTTCCAGGCGGCCTTTGAGAACGGCGAGAGAAACGGCATCGATCATGGCGCGGGCTGTAGCTTACCGTTCCGCAATGCGCCAGGATGCGGCCATGAAAAGACGCGCCCTGCTGTTCTCCGTCCCTTTGGCCGCCCCCTTGGTCGCCCTTCCCTTCGCCGCCCATGCGCAATGGTCGCCAGACCGCCCGGTGCGGCTGGTGGTGCCCTTCGCCGCCGGCGGCATCACCGACATATTGGCGCGCGGACTGGCCGAACCGCTGGCCGCGCGGCTGGGCCAGCCGGTGGTGGTGGAAAACCGCCCTGGTGGCGGCGGCAATGTCGCGGGCGAATTGGTGGCGCGCGCGGCCCCCGATGGGCAGGTGTTGCTCTTCGCGTCGCAAGGCATGGTGGTGATGAATGCGGCGCTCTACGCGCAGCTTTCCTATGATCCGGCGAATGACTTCGTGCCTGTGGCGATGGCCGCGCGGCAGCCCAATGTGATCGTCGCCAATCCGCGGCTGGTGCCCGATGCATCGCTCGGCGCGCTGTTCGAGCGCGCGCGGCGTGAACCCGGGCGCATCACTTATGGCAGCCCGGCGGCCGCCTCCTTCGCGCATATGTCGGGCGAGCGGATGCGCTTCCAGGCCGGCATCGACATCACCCATGTGCCTTATCGCGGCAGCGCGCCCATGCTGACCGATCTGATCGCAGGCAATATCGCGCTCGGCGTGGATGCCATCGCCACCTCCATGCCGCATATCCGCGCCGGCACCTTGCGCGCGCTCGCGGTCACCTCGCCCGAACGGTTCCGCGCGCTGCCCGATGTGCCGGCAGTGGCGGAATTCCTGCCGGGCTACGACGCCAATGCCTGGTATGGCGCCTTCGCCCGACGCGACACGCCCGAACCGGTTCTGGCACGGCTGGATGCGGAACTGCGCGCGGTGATGACCGCCGCCCCCTTCCTGCGCCTGCTGGAAGACCGCCAGGCCGACCCCATGCCCGAGCCGCGCCCTGCCTTGCTGGCGCGCATGCGCGAGGAACAGCGCATCTGGCGCGAGGTGATCCAGCGTTCCGGCGCGCGCGCCGAATAATGCGCGCGGGGTTGGTGGGGCGGCCGCGCGCCAAGGCACCGTCATGATGTGGCGCGACATCGTCGCCTGGGCCTGGGATGGCGCGCCGGATGCGCGCACGCGCCTGCTGCTGGCCGATAGCTGGGGCTGCATCCTCTCCGGCCTGCAACACCCGCGCGTGCAGGCACTGCGCGCGGCCCTGAACGACGACGCCGCCGCTTACGCCACCGCCATGTGCTGGGATGAATGGAATGACGGGCTGGCGCGCGCACATGGCAGGCCTGGGCTGGCGGTGGCTCCCCTGGTGCTGGCCGCGCCCGCGCTGATGCCCGCCGCCTATGCGCTGGGCTACGAAGTGGCGGCGCGCGCCGGTGAGATGTGGCGCATCGCGCCGGGGATGCATGTGGACGGCACCTGGCACGCGCTGGGCGCGGCAGCCGCTTGCGTCCGCCTGGCCGGCGGCACGCAGGCAGAGGCGGTGCAGGCGATCAACATCGCCGCCTGCCAGGTCCCGTTTTCCATCTATGCGCCGCTCGCGGCAGGCATGGATGGGCGCAACAGCTACCCCGCGCATGCGGTGATGCTGGGGCGGCTGGCGGCGGCCAGTGCGATGGCCGGCATGACAGCGCCGGATGATGCGTTTTTCACCGCGCGCGGCATCGCCTTGCCGCAGGCGCGCGCGGCTTGCGCACCACCCGGCGAATGGCTGCTGCAACAGGGCTACATCAAGCCCTTCCCCGGTGTGCGGCATGCGCATTACGGCGGGCAGGCGGCGCTGCGATTCCACGGCACAGCCCCACGCGCCATCACGCTGCGTGTCTATGCCGAGGCACTGCGCTACGCCGCCAATCGCGGGCCGCGCACCCCCATCGCCGCGCAGTTCAGCCTGAGCTGGGCGGTGGCCGCGGCCCTGGGCCGTGGCCGCCTGACACCGGCGGAATTCACCGAGGATGCGCTCGCCGACCCCGCGCTGCGCGCGCTGGAGGCGATGGTGGTGCTGGAGGCAGACACAACGCTGTCGGGCCGTGGTGCGACGCTGGTTGTCGATGCCGTGGCGCAGCGCGTGGACAGCGCGCCGGGTGATGCGGGTGAGCCTGTCGATGTGCTGGCGAAATTCGCGGCATTGCCGGAATGGCCGCGAGAATTGGCGCGCATCGTGGCAAGCGAGGCGCGGTAGCGCCCTCAGCCCTCAGTGATGCCGAGCCTGCGTGCGGCATCGATCCAGATCCGCGCCTCGGCCTCGATGCGTTGCGCGAATTCCTCGGGCGTGCCGCCCACCGCATCCACCGCCAGCTCCGCCAAGGCACGGCGCAGCGGCGGTTGCGACAGCGCGCCGGCCATCGCCACCTGCAGCCGCGCGATGGTGGCCGGCGCTGTCGCGCGCGGGGCCAGCATGCCGAACCATTGCTCGATGGCCAGGTTCTCAAGCCCCGGTGTCTCGGCCGCGGCCGGCACATCCGGCAGGCTTGCCGAGCGCCTGGCCGATGTCACGGCCAGCATGCGCACACGCCCCTCGCGCGCATGCGGCACCACCGGGCCCGAACCCAGCATCGCCAGCGGCACGGTGCCGGCCACCAGGTCCAGAGTGGCAGGGCCGCCGCCGCGATAGGCCACGGGCGAGATGCGGAAGCCCGCCATATCCGCAAGCAAGGCGCCGGCCAGATGATGCGATCCGCCAAGGCCGGAGACCGCGAGATGCAAGGGTTCCACACGCTGCCGCGCGAGTGCGATCAACTCGGCCAGCGAGGTGACGCCGAGGCCCGGATGCGCCGCCATCACCAGCGGCTGCACCACGACAATGCCGACCGGCGCGAAGTCCCGCCGCGCATCATAGGGTGGCTGCGGGCGCAGCAGTGGTTGATAGATGGCGGTGTCGGCTGCCATCACCAGCGTGGTGCCGTCGGGCGCGGCGCGCATCACCGCCTCCATCCCGATGATGCCGCTGGCGCCGGGGCGGTTTTCCACCACGATGACCTGGCCCAGCGCATCCGACATGGCGGGTGCGAGCGCGCGCGCGGCAAGGTCCGTCGTGCCGCCCGGCGCATAGGGCACGACCAGCCGCACCGGCCTGGGTTGCGCCATGGCGGGGGCTGCCAGCAGCGGCAACACTGCGCGGCGCGCGATCATGCCGCGAAGCTCGAACGCAGCTGCGCGGCCCATTTTCCGTCGAGCTTCGCCACCACCCAGAGCGAGCGGAATCGCCCCAACGCGGAACCATCCGCGCGGTATCGCGTGAAGGTGACGTCGAGATGCACCTTGTCCTCGCTGGTGGCGATCGGCTCGCGGCTGTTCCACTCGGTGTAGGACCAGCCATCGCCGGCGCGCGCGCGGAAATCATCGAGATAGGTGGCCGGCGTATCCCAGCGCTGCATACGCCCGCCGGCGAGGCGGAAATGCGGGAAGTGCAGCGTCGCGGCGAGTGCCGCCGCATCCTGTGCATTCAAGGCGAGAAGGTGGCGGTCGAGCACGGCCAGCGCCTCGGCCAATGGGTCTTTGGATTCCGGCATGGGATGCTCCTCCGCGACAGCAGGCTACCCGGTTGACGCGCGCCCGCAACCGCCCGACGCTGCGCCCCATTCAAGGGAGAAACGGCACCATGAGGCCATCGCCATGACCAATGCCTTCATCGTCGGCGCCTTCGAGCACCCGACCCGCAAGGCGGAGGACAAATCCACCGCCCAGCTGCACGCGGAAGTCGCCTTCGGCGCTTTGCAGGATGCCGGCCTCTCGGTCGATGACATCGACGGATATTTGTGCGCCGGTGACGCACCGGGCATGGGCGGCCTGTCCATGGTCGAGCACATGAACCTGCGCAAGCTGCGCTACATCGACAGCACCGAGACCGGTGGTTCGTCCTATGTGATTCACGTGGGCCACGCCGCCGACATGATCAAGGCGGGCAAATGCGATGTGTGCCTGATCACGCTGGCCGGCCGCCCGCGCGCCGAGGGCATGCAGACCGGCACCGCCGTGCGCTCCGCAGGTTCGGGCGTGCCCGACGAGCCCTTCGAACTGCCCTATGGCCGCACCATCGCGACGATGCATGCGATGGTCGCGCAGCGGCACATGTATGAATACGGCACCACCGCCGAACAGCTGGCCTGGGTGAAGGTGGCAGCGTCGCATCACGCGCAGCACAATGAACACGCCATGCTGCGCAAGGTGGTGACGGTCGAGGATGTGGTGAATTCACCCATGATCGCCGATCCGCTGAAGCGGCTGGATTGCTGCGTCATCTCCGATGGCGGCGGCGCGCTGATCGTCGCGCGTGAGGAAATCGCCCGCAAGCTGAAGCGCCCGCTCGTGAAGGTGCGCGGCTATGGCGAGGCGGTGAAGCACCAGATGGCGGGCGCCATCGACCTGACCTATTCGGCCAGCATTTCGTCCGGCAAGCAGGCCTTCTCGATGGCCGGCTGCACGCCGTCGGACATCAAATACGCGTCGATCTATGACAGCTTCACCATCTCGGTGATCGTGCAGCTCGAAGACCTCGGCTTCTGCGAGAAGGGCCAGGGCGGCCGCTTCGTGGCCGACGGCAACCTGATCTCGGGCGTGGGCAAGCTGCCGTTCAACACGGATGGCGGCGGCTTGTGCAACAACCACCCCTCCAACCGCGGCGGCATGACCAAGGTGATCGAGGCGGTGCGCCAGGCGCGCGGCGAAGCGCACCCGGCGGTGCAGGTGAAGAACCACGATCTGGTGCTGGCCAATGGCAAGGGCGGCAGCCTCTGCACGCGCCATGGCTGCGGCACCGTCATCCTGGAGGCAGTTTGATGGCCGCCGATTCAGCTTTCCGCGCGCTGCGCGCGCTCCAACCATCGGAGGCCCTGTGATGCCCACCCCCGCATTCAACCGCATCCCCGCGGCGCCGAACGAAGACCCGACCAACAAGCCCTTCTTCGACGCCGCCCGCGAGGGCAAGCTGCTGATCGGCCGTTGCCTGGATACCGGCAAGCCGTTCTTCTACCCGCGCGGCGTTTCCCCCTTCACGCTGTCCAACAATGTGACGATGGAGGAAAGCAAGGGCCAGGGCGTGATCTATTCCTGGTCCGTGGCCCGCGGGAAGGAGCCCTACTGCCTCGCCTATGTCACGCTCGACGAGGGGGTCACGATCATGACCAACATCGTCGATTGCGACCTGGACACGGTGGCCTGCGGCCAGCGCGTGAAGCTGGTCTTCAAGCCGACCGATGGCGGCGCGCCCATGCCGATGTTCACGCCGGCCTGACGCGCCTCACCGCCACGGGCGCAAAGCCCTTGCCGTTACCGACCCCCGGCCGCCCGGCCGGGGGTCATTTTGTTGGCGAAATACTCTTCACCTGAGCATCCCAGTCGGTTAATGCACGCGGAAGCAGTGTCATGCGCATGCATGCACGCCCACTTCATGCCGCCGGGGTTCCAGGATGGACATCACCCTCTCGCGTCGCAGCCAGGGCCCGCTCGGCCAGGGCTTCAACAATGCCAGCGATTTCGCGGCGCTCTCGGCCGATGGCACATGGCTGGTCTTCCAGACCGAGGCGAGCAACAGCTTCCTGTCGGACAGCAATGGCTGGGTGGATATCTGGCGGCAGAACCGCGCTGATGGCGCGCTGCAACGCGTCAGCCTGACCGGCGCGGGCACCGCGACGGATGGCGCCTCCTTCGGGGCCGCAACCAGCGCCGATGGGCGGCACATCGCCTTCACCAGCATCGCCGCCAACATGCTGGCCGAAGACATGAACGGCATGGCCGATATCTTCCGCCGCGACATGGAGACCGGCGCGCTGCTGCTGATCTCGATCAACAGCGATGGCAGGGCCGGCAACAACGTCTCCTTCGGCGCGACGATCACCGGCGATGGCAGCAAGCTCGCCTTCCTCTCCGCCGCCAGCGATCTGGTGACGGCCGACACCAACAACGCGATCGATGTCTTCCTGCGGGACCTCTCGGCCAACAGCATGCGCCTGGTCAGCACCGCGGCCGATGGCAGCCAGGGCAATGCCGGCGCGCTGAACCGGCCCGCCATCTCCGCCGATGGTCGCTTTGTCGCCTTCGACAGCCTGGCCAGCAACCTGCTCGCCGATGACAGCAATGGGCGTGACGATGTCTTCCTGAAGGACATGCTGACCGGTGCCGTGACGCGCGTCAGCACCGCCGCCGATGGCACCCAGCAGAATGGCGGCATCCAGGGCACGCTCCGGCCGGTGATCTCGGCCGATGGGCGCTATGTCGCCTTCGCCTCCTCGGCCAGCAATCTGGTGGCGGGCGATACCAACAACGCGATCGATGTCTTCCGGCGCGACATGCTGACCGGCGCGATCGAGCGTGTTTCCATCACCGCGGGCGGCGTGCAGGGGCAGCGCGACAGCCTCGATGCCACGATCAGCGCCGATGGCCGCTTCATCGCCTTCACCAGCCTGGCGCCCGATTTCGCGGCCGATGACCGGCCGGCCTCGGCCGATATCTTCCTCAAGGACATGCAGAGCGGCGCGCTGATGCTGCTCTCGCGCAACCTCTCGGGCGTGCCGGGCCTGGGTGAGAGCGTGAATGCCGCAATCAGCGCCGATGGGCTGCGCATCGCCTTCGCCTCGACCGTGGCGGATCTGGTCGCGGGCGATGCCAATGCCTGGCAGGATATGTTCGAAGCCGCCCTGCCCCGCCCCTCCGATGCCATCACCGGCACCAGCGCTGCCGATGCGTTGCACGGCACGGCGGGTGCGGACACCATCCTGGGGCTCGCCGGCGACGACTGGCTGCGCGGCCATGACGGCGATGACCGGCTGGAAGGTGGCGCCGATGCCGACACGCTGGATGGCTCGGCCGGCGCCGACCTGATGCTGGGCGGCCCCGGCCATGACCAATACGTGATCCGCGACGCCGCCGATCGCGTGATCGAGGCCGAGGAGGCGGGCACCGACACCGCCTGGGTGCTGCTCGCCGGCTGGACCCTGCCCGCGCATGTCGAGATCGGGCGCCTGTTCGGCGCGGCGAACCAGCTGACCGGCGGCGACCAGGGCGTGCAGCTGGTCGCCGGCAGCGGCCCCTCCACGCTGATCGGCGGCGCGGGCGATGACGTGCTGTGGGGCGGGGCGCATGGCGACCTGCTGGAGGGTGGCGCGGGCGCCGATACGCTGCGCGGCGGCACCGGCGCCGACATGATGCGCGGCGGCACCGGCCATGACCACTTCATCATCAACAACAGCGCCGACATGGTCGAGGAAGCGGCCGATGCCGGCATCGACACCGCCTGGGTGACCGCCAATGGCTGGGTGATGCCCGCGCATGTCGAGATCGCGCGGCTGTCGGGCGGCGCCACATCGGTCACCGGCGGCGGGCTGCACCAGCAGCTGGTCGCAAGCCCCCTGCTGGCCAGCACGCTGATCGGCGGCGCGGGCGATGACGTGCTGTGGGGCGATGCGCATGGCGACCTGCTGGAGGGCGGCGCGGGCGCCGACACGCTGCGCGGCGGCACCGGCGCCGACATGATGCGCGGCGGCACCGGGCATGACCACTTCATCATCAACAACAGCGGCGACATGGTCGAGGAAGCGGATGATGCCGGCATCGACACCGCCTGGGTCGCGATCGATGACTGGGCGCTGCCGGCGGGGGTGGAGCTCGCCTATCTGTCCGGCGCGGCGCGGCGCGTCGCGGGCGGCGAGGGCGCCGAGCAGCTGATCGCCAATCCGGTGCTCGGCGGGGTGCTGGAGGGGCGCGGCGGCACCGACACGCTGTGGGGTTCCAACGCCGGGGATGTGCTGGCCGGCGGTGCGGCCGATGATGTGCTTTACGGCTTCGGCGGCGCCGACCGCTTCGTCTTCGATCTGCCCGGCTGGGGGCGCGACCAGGTCGCCGATTTCACCCGCGCGCAGGGTGACCGCATCGACATGCGCGGCAGCGGCGTCACCAGCTTCGCCCAGTTCACCGTGGTGACGGGCGATGGCCACACCGCGCTGCGCCTGGGTGCGAACGAGATCATGCTGTTCAACACCACGGGCGTGACTGCGGCCGACTTCCTCTTCAGCTGATCGGCTTCAGCCCCGCCTTGAAGCGCCGCCAGTTGCGCACATAGCCCTCGGCGCTGCGCTTCAACTGCGCCACCACCGCCTCGTCAAAGGTGCGCACCACCACGGCCGGGCTGCCCACGATCAGCGAATAGTCGGGGAATTCCTTGCGCTCGGTCACCAGCGCATTGGCGCCCACGATGCAGAAGCGGCCGATCTTCGCCTTGTTCAGCACGGTGGCCCCCATGCCGATCAGGCTGCAATCGCCCACCGTGCAGCCATGCAGAATGGCGCGGTGGCCCACCGTGCAGTCCTCGCCCACGGTCAGCGGCGCGCCCTGGTCGGAATGCAGCACCGCGCCGTCCTGGATGTTGGAGCGCGCGCCGATGCGCATGGGCTCATTGTCGGCGCGCAGCACGGCGCCGAACCAGATGCCCACCTCCTCGCCCAGGATGACGCGGCCCATGACATGCGCGTCCGGCGCCACCCAGTATTCGGCCGGCAATTCCGGCGCGATGCCGTCCAGTTCGTAGATCGCCATCAGCTCAACTCGATCCGCGCTTCGCGCACGATCCGCCCCCATTTGCCGTGTTCGGCTTCAACATGGGCACGGAATTCCGCGGGTGTCGAGCCGAGCGGCTCGCTGCCATCGGCCGCCAGGCGGGCCAACATTTCGGGCGTCTGCAAGGCGCGGCGGGTCTGCTCGTTCCAGGCGTTGATCACCGCCTCGGGCGTGCCGCGCGGTGCGACCAGCCCGGTCCAGTTCACCGCGTCGAAGCCCGGGAAACCCGCCTCGGCCAGGGTCGGCACCTGCGGGAAGGCGCGGGTGCGCGTGGCGGAGGTCACGGCAAGCCCGCGCAGCTCGCCGGTCTCCATCAAGCCGCGCACGGCCAGCGGATTGGCGAAGAACAGGTCCACCCGGCGGGCCAGCAGGTCGGTGGTGACCAGGCCCGCGCCACGGAAGGGCACCTGCAGAATCTCCACGCCGGCGACGCGCGCGAAGAGTTCGCCCGCCAGATGCCCCACTGTGCCATTGCCGGTATGCCCCGCCGTGATCTGCCCCGGCCGGGCGCGTGCCGCCGCGCGCACCGCGGCCATATCCGCAAACGGCGCATTGCGCGCCGTCACCACCACCAGCGCCTGGCGCGCAACCGTGGAGATGAAGGCGAAATCGGTCAGCGGATTGAACGGCATGGAGGGATACAGCGCCGGGTTGATCGCCAGGTTCGAGGCCTGGCCCATGCCGATCGTGTAGCCATCCGGTGCGGCCTTCGCGACCACATCCAGGCCGATATTGCCGCCAGCACCTGGCCGGTTCTCGGCCACGATGTTCCAGCCGGTCTGGGCTGCGATGCGGCCGGCGATTTCGCGGCTGATCACATCAGTGCCGCCGGCGGGCGGAAAGGGCACCACCAGCCGGATCGGCCGGTCCGGATAGCCGGCTTGCGCGCGGGCCAGCGCGGGCGCGGCCAGTGCTGCCAGCAGGATGCGGCGCTTCATGGCGTCTCTCCCTGATTGTATTCGCCCACCGCGGGCAGGTCATGCCGCAGGCCCAGGCGGCGTTCGCCCATCAGAATCGGCAGCGCGGGCACGCGCGCGCGCCGGCCATCGGGCAGCGTGACGGTGATCATGCCGCCCGCATTCAGATGCGGGTCCTCGATCAGGTCCCAGGGGCGGTTGATGCGCGCATAAGGCAGGCCGCCCTGGTCGCACAGCGCCTCGATCTCGGCGACCGGCAGGCGGCCCAGAATCGCCTGCACCATCGGGATCAGCGTCTCGCGCGCCGCGCTGCGCAGGTTGTTGCTGGCGAATTCCGGCACCGCCAATTCGGGTGCGGCCAGCGCGCGGGTGAAGATCTCCCATTGCCGGTCGGTCACCACGGCCACGAAGACCTGCACGTCATCGGCGGCGGTGAAGACGTCATAGACGCCCCAGGCGCGGCGGCCGGCGGGCATGGGCGTGGGCTCGCGCCCGCTCACCGCGTATTGCGTCATGCTGGTGGAGACGAGGAAGGCGCAGGTCTCGAACAGGCCCGATTGCACCACCTGGCCCTGGCCGGTCGCATCGCGTTCGCGCAACGCGGCGAGGACCGCGATCACGCCGAACATGCCGCCCATCATGTCATTCACCGGCGCACCCGCGCGCAGCGGGCGGCCGGGCGGGCCGGTCATGTAGGCCAGGCCCGCCATCATCTGCACCACCTCGTCCAGCGCGGTGCGGTTCTCATAAGGGCCGGGGAGAAACCCCTTGAGCGACAGGCACACCAGGCGCGGATTGCGCGCGCGCAGCACATCGAAGCCCAGGCCCTTCTCGGCCAGCGCGCCGGGGCGGAAATTCTCCAGCACCACATCGGCGCTGTCGATCAGCGTGAGCAACGCGTCGCGGTCGGCCTCGACATCGGCGACATAGCTGCGCTTGTTGCGCGAGAGTGCGGCGAAGAAACCAGCGCCCGAGGCTTGCAGGTTGCGCGTGCGATCGCCGCCGGGCGGTTCGATCTTGATCACCTCCGCGCCCAGATCGGCCAGGATCATGCCGCAGGTCGGGCCCATGACCATGTGGCTGAATTCGACGACGCGGATGCCGGTGAGGGGTAACATCAAACCCTCCGATGGCTGAAGCGCCGGATGGCGCGGAAGGCTGAATCGGTGGGCATCATGCGGCCTTTCTGAAGCGCGACAACGTGCCGCCATGCAGCAGGTTCGACGGCAGCGGCCGGCCGATGATGCGCTCGGCCAGTTCGGCCGCCGCGATCAGCGCGTCCAGATCCACGCCGGTCTCGATGCCCATCTCATGCGCGAGGAACACCAGCTCCTCACTGGCGATATTGCCCGGCGCGCCCGGGTGCCCCGCGAAGGGGCAGCCGCCCAGGCCCGCCACCGCCGCGTCGAACATGGTCACACCCATGCGCAACCCGGCCAGCGCATTGGCAATGCCAAGCCCGCGCGTGTCATGCAGATGCAGCGAGATGCCCAGTTCCGGCCAGCGCGCGCGCACAGCACCCACCAGGCGTTCGATGTGCAGCGGGTCGGCCCAGCCCATGCTGTCGGCCAGCGAGAGTTTTTCGATGGTGCAGCCGGTCTCGGCGGCCAGCGCCATGGCATCGCCCAGCACCGCCATGGCCTGGGCCACGCTCACCTCGCCGCCGAAATTGCAGCCGAAGGCCGCCTGCAAGGAGAGCCGCGTGGGCGACAGCCCGGCCTGCTGATGCACCGCGATCATCTCGCGTTGCGCCACCAGTTGCGCGGCATGGTCGCGGTTGAGGTTGCGCTGGGAGAACGCCTCCGATGCGGCGAAGGTGATGGAACCCGCCAGTGCCAGGCGTTCGCGAAACCCCAGCGCCTGTTCGAGGCCCCGCGCGTTGAACCACAGCGCGGTGTATTCGCACCCCGCGCGCGGCGTGATGCCGGCGACCACCGCGGCCGCATCCGCCCAGCCGGGCACCAGCTTGGGGTTCACGAAGCTCGCCACCTGGATGCGCGACAGGCCGGTGGCCGAGAGCGCATCGATCAGCGCGATCTTGTCGGCGGTGGCGATAGGGCCTTTCTCGATCTGGAAGCCCTCGCGCGGGCCTTCCTCGGTGATGGTGATGCGGGTGGGCAGGTCGGTCATTGCGGTTGCACTCCGGCGTCGCGCAGCACGGTGGTCCAGCGCGTGATTTCGGCGGCGATGTAAGTGTTGGCATCGGCCACGCTGTTGCCGATCAGGCGCTCGGCGCCGAGTTCGGTCAGGCGCGTGATGATGGCGGGTTCGGCCAGCACGGCGGCGATGGCGGCCTGCATCCGCGCCAGGATGGGCGCGGGTGTGGCGCGCGGCGCCAGCAGCGCTTGCCAGACGCTGAAGGTCGCATCGGGAAAGCCGGCCTCGGCAATGGTGGGCAGCGCCGGCGCGGCGCGGCTGCGCTGCGCGGAGGACACCGCCAGCGCCCGCACCTGCCCCTGCGCTGCCTGCGGCAGCGCCGACAGGGCCGCGTCATACAGCAGGTCCAGCCGGCCGGCGATCAGGTCCTGATAGGCCGGCGCGCTGCCGCGATAGGAGACTTCCTCGAGCTGGATTCGCGCGGCGCGGATCAGCAGCAGCGTGACCAGTTGCAGCGCGCCACCCGTGCCCGAACTGGCATAGGTCAGCCGCCCCGGATTGGCGCGCGCACGCGCCACGAAATCCGCCACCGTGCGGTCGGGCGAGGCAGTGGGCACCAGCATCACCATCGGGCTTTCGGCCAGCACGGTGACCGGGACCAGGTCGCGCTCGGGGTCGTAGTCCAGCGTGCGGAACAGCGCGCGCGCCACCGCAAGACCGGTGTTGTGGAACAGCCAGGTGTGGCCGTCAGGGGCGGCGCGGGCCACGGCGGCGGCGCCGATATTGCCGCCGGCACCGGCGCGGTTTTCCACCACCACGCGCTGCGGCAGGGATTGCGACAGGCGCTCTGCCACGATGCGCGCGATCAGGTCGGTGGGGCCGCCGGCGGCATAGGGCAGGATCCAGCGGATGGTCTCGCGCGGCCAGTCGGCCTGGGCGCGGGCGGCCAGCGGGGCTGCCAGCATGGGCAGCACGGCACGGCGGGCGAGGCGCATCGGGCGTTTCCTTGTTTTTCTGTTTGACAGAAAATGATTGCGTCTGACAGAATATTTGCGTGGTCCCCGATCCCTCGTCAAGCACAAAGCCCCGGCGTGGCCGCCCGCCCGCCGCCCACCCGCCCGAACAGCGGGTGGAGGCGGTGGAACGCGCGCTCTCCATCCTCGATGCCTTCACCGCCGCCGAACCCCGCCTGCCGCTGGCCGAACTCGCGCGCCGCACCGGGCTCTACCCCTCCACTTTGCTGCGGCTTGCGGCCTCGCTCGAACGGGCGGGGCATCTCTCGCGCGGGGAGGATGGGCTGTTCCGCCTGGGCCCGGCCTGCCTGCGCCTGGGCATGGCCTATCGCGACGGCTTTGACCTCGCCGCGCATATCCGCCCCGCACTCGCCCGCCTCGTCGAACAGACCGGCGAGACCGGCGCCTTCTATGTGCGCGAGGGCCGCCGCCGCGTGGTGCTGTTCCGCCATGAATCCGACCGCGTGATCCGCCATGCGCTGCGCGAGGGCATGACCCTGCCGCTGGAACAGGGCGCGGCCGGGCGCGTGCTGGCCGGCGAGCCGTTGCGGGCGGGCCATATCCTCTCACTCGGCGAGCGCGACCCGGAAATCGCGGCCATCGCCGCCCCCATCTTCGGCGCGGGCGGGCGGGTGCTGGGCGCGCTCAGCGTCTCGGGCCCGATCGGGCGCTTCCGCGGCGCCGCCCGCGCCCCCAAGGCGGCAGCGCTGGTGGCCGAGGCCGCGCGGCTCTGCGCGGAGTTCGGCGCCCCGGCTTGAAGCACGGCCCCGACACACCCATCATGGCAGGCAATACACGCCTGGGAGAATGTCCATGAACCGCCGCAGCCTGCTGGCCGCCGCCAGCGCCGCCCCCTTCGCCGCCACATCCTTGGCCGCGCAGGCCCAGACCGCCGACTGGCCCTCCCAGCCCGTGCGCATGATCGTGCCCTTTGCCGCCGGCGGCCCCACCGACATCCCCGCGCGCCTGATCGCCGAGGAAATGTCGCGCAACCTGCCCAACCGGATCGTGGTGGAAAACCGCACCGGCTCGGGCGTGGTGATCGGCACCGACATGGTGGCCAAGGCGCCGCGCGATGGCTTGACCGTGATCTACACCACCGTGGGCCATGCCGTTGCGCGCGCCATGTTCGACCGCCTGCCCTTCGACCCGGTGGCCGATTTCACGCCCGTGGCACTGGTCGGCCAGGTGCCGATGATCATGCTGGTCAACCGCGATTTCCCCGCGCGCAACCTGCAGGAACTGATCGCGCTGGTGCGCGCCAATCCCGGCCGCTTCGACTATGCCTCCTCGGGCAATGGCGGCGCGGTGCACCTGGCCAGCGAATTGTTCCTGCACATGGCAGGCGGCCCCGGCACCCCCCTGCGCATGAACCACATCGCCTTCCGCGGCAGTTCGGCGGCGATGCCCGACATCATGGCCGGGCGCATCCCGATGATCATCGAAGTGGCCGCAGGGGCGCTTCCGCAATTGCAGCGCGGCCAGCTGCGCGGCTTCGCGATTTCCACGCGCGAACGCTCCTCGCTGGCGCCCGACCTGCCGACCTTCCACGAAAGCGGCGTGCCCGGCTACGAGGCCTATACTTGGCACATGGTGATGGTGCCCTCCGGCACGCCGGCGCCGGTGGTGGCGCAGATCAATGCCGCGGTCCGCCGGGCCGTGGGCGTGCCCGCCATCGCCACGCGGCTGCGCGAATTGGCGATGGAAGTGGTGCAGGACAGCACGCCGACCTCCGCCGCCGCCTTCCTGCAAGCCGAGATCGCGAAGTGGGAACCCATCATCCGCGCCGCCGGCATCAGGGCAGAGTAAGCGCGCCCCCGTCCCAGCGCGCCAGCACCGGCGCGGCCCGCATGTTCTGCTGCCGCGCGTCGAAATTGAGCCCCCAGCCATTGGGCAGCGCGCCCAATGGCAGGTCCAGCGCCGCCAGCCCCGCCCGCGGGTCGGGGCGCAGCGCATCGGCCACCGCCATCAACAGGCTGTAGCTGGCCAGGGAATGGCCCGAGCGCGGCGCCGATCCATAGCGGCGGCGATAGGCCTCGGTCAGCGGGTGCCCGGCCGGCACCGGGGGTGCGTCCAGCACCCAGGTGCCGTCATGGCCCTCGGCCGCCGCGCGCGCGGTGTCGGCCACCGCATGCCCGCCCGAGAGGCCCATCACCGCGCGCGGCCGCCAGCCGCCATCGCGGAAGGCGCGGAACAGCGCCGCCACATCGCCCTCAAGCCCCGCATGCAGCGCGATATCGGCGCCCGCCGCGCGCATGCGCTGCACCGCACCCGGCATTTCGGCCGCAGGTGCCGTGAAGCGCAGCGCCACGCCAATGCCCGATGCGGCAAGGCTCGCCTCCGCCGCCGCGGCCAGGCTTTCGGCCGAGGCGCCACCATCCGACAGGATCGCAACGCGCATCGCATCGGCAGGCGTGCCCAGCGAAGCGGCGATGACGCCGCGCAGCCCATCGGCGATGGCGGTGCCGAAATCGGCCGCCCGCGCGCCCAGGCGCCAAACCTGCCGCAAGCCGCGATCGGTGATGGCATCGGCCGTGGCACTGAGTTCCAGGAAGGCGATGCCCAGGCCCTCTGCCGCCTGGCTGACCGCCAGCGCCATCGAGGATGACACGCCGCCCAGCACCGCCGCGGGCCGGTCCGTGCCCGCCAGGCGGCGCAGCTCCGCCACCGCCGCACCAGGCTCCTGCGCATCAACGCGGATCAGGCGGATGCGCGAATGGCCATTGCGTTCCTCCGCGGCCAGTTCCAGGCCGCGCCAGGTCTCATCGCCCAGCACCGCCTGGGGGCCTGACAGCGGCAGGAAGGCCGCCAGGCGCAGCTCGGCATTGGCCAGCGCCAGGCGCGGCGCGGCCAGGGTGATCAAGGCACAGAGATGTCGGCGGCCCGGCAGGCTCATGGGATAGGATCAATGGATGCTACACCGCATCAATTGGCCCGGAAGCCTCATCCATGCAAGCCATGTTTCCGCCATGATTGGCGATTTTCGCGGCAGCTTGACCCCATGCCGCCGCCCTGGCCATCTGCCGCCCTGACCTGCAAGGAGCCACCATGCCGCTACCCGCCGATATGCTCTTCATCGACCACGGCAAGGGTGGCGCGCCGGAGGTGCTGACCCCCGCCCGCGGCCCGCTGCCCACTCTGCGCCCCGATGAGGTGTTGATCCGCGTCCAGGCGGTGGGCGTGAACCGCCCCGATGTCGCGCAGCGCGAGGGCAGCTACCCGCCGCCGGCCGGCGCCAGCCCCATTCTGGGCCTGGAATGCGCGGGCGTGGTGGTCGAGGCCGGCCCCGATGCCGCCCCGTGGCAGGTGGGTGACAAGGTCTGCGCGCTCACCAATGGCGGCGCCTATGCCGAATACTGCGCGGCGCCGGCCACCCAATGCTTGCCCTGGCCCGATGGCTATGACGCGGTGCGCGCCGCCGCCCTGCCCGAGACCTTCTTCACCGTCTGGGCCAACCTGTTTGGCCATGGCCGCCTGAAGGAGGGCGAGAGCGCGCTGATCCATGGCGGCTCATCGGGCATCGGCACCACTGCCATCATGCTGGGCCATGCCTTCGGCGCGCGCATGATCGTGACCGCGGGCTCGGACGAGAAATGCGCCGAATGCGTGAAGCTCGGCGCCGCGCATGCCATCAACTACCGCACGCAGGACTTCGCCGAGGAGGTGAAGCGCTTCACCGAGGGCCGCGGCGTGGATGTGGTGCTGGACATGGTCGGCGCGCCCTATTTCGCGCGCAATGTGAAGTCGCTGGCCATGGATGGGCGGCTCGTCTTCATCGCCTTCCTGGGCGGGCATGTGGCCGAAGGCGCCGATCTGCGCCCGATCATGCTCAAGCGGCTGACGGTGACCGGCAGCACCATGCGCCCGCGCACCACCGCGCAGAAGGCACAGCTGGCCGCGCAATTGCAGGCCCGCGTCTGGCCGTTGCTTGATGCCGGCAAATGCGCGCCCGTCATCCACGCCGTGATGCCGCTGGACCAGGCCGCGGCCGCGCATGCGCTGATGGAAAGCAGCGCGCATGTCGGCAAGATCATGTTGACGGTGTGAGCCAGGCCCAAATCAGCCAAGCACAGGGGCTCAAGCTGCTGGGCCTGGCGGTGTTCCTGTTCGGCGGCATCTGGCCCATCTCGCGCCATGCGCTGGCCGATGCGACGCCGCTGTGGTTCGCCACATCGCGCGCCGCACTCGCCGCCTGCGCGGTGACCACGGTGCTGCTGCTGATGCGCAGGCTCGCCTGGCCGAAGCGCGCCGATATGCCGGCGCTGCTGGCGATCGGGCTGTTCCAGGTGACGGGGTTCTTCGTCCTCACGCATCTGGCGCTGGCCATGGTGGGCGCGGGGCGCACGGCGATCCTGTCCAATGTCACGCTGATGTGGCTGGTGCCGCTGTCCATGCTGGTGCTGGCCGAGCGCATCTCCGTGCGGCGCTGGTGGGCGGCGGGTGTTGCCTCGCTGGGCGTCGTGATCATGTCCGGGCCATGGGCGGTGGATTGGGGTGCGCCGGGCGTGCTGGTGGGGCATGGGCTGTTGCTGGCCGCCGGGCTGTCATGGTCGATCGCCATCGTGGTCACGCGGCGCTTCGCCCCACCTTCCTCGACACTGTCGCTGCTGCCCTTCAGCTTCGGCATCGCGGCCGTGCTGCTGGCCGGCGTGGCCGCCTGGCGAGAGCCGGGTGGCGGCGTGGGGCCTGGCGCCTGGTGGCATGCGGCCTTCATCGGGCTGGTGGCGGCCCCCATCGGCACCTGGGCAGTGACCGAATGCGGCCGGCACCTGAACGCCGTGGTGGCGAGCGTGGGCTTCCTGCTGGTGCCCGTGCTCGGGCTGGCGCTGGCGACATTGTGGCTGCATGAACCGCTGGGCTGGGACCTAGTGGTGGGCGGCGTGTTGATCGTGGCAAGCGTCGTGATGGCAGCACGCGGATGATGGTTGATGGCAGCGCGCGGATGACGATTGATGGCAGCGGGCGAATGACGTTGATGGCGGCGCGCGGATGAGGCTGAACATCGTGGAAAGCGGCGCGGGCGCGCCGGTGGTGCTGCTGCATGGGCTGATGGGCTCGGCGCAGAATTGGGGCGGCATCGCCAAGCGGCTCGGGCTGCGGCACCGGGTGCTGGCGATGGATGCGCGCAACCATGGCGCATCAGGCCATGCAACCGGCATGGATTACGCGGCCATGGCCACCGATGTGGCCGAGACACTGGCAGAAGCCGGCATCCCGCGCGCGGCCGTGCTGGGCCATTCCATGGGCGGCAAGACCGCGATGATGCTGGCGCTGACGCGGCCGGAACTGGTCACGCGGCTGGTGGTCGCGGATATCGCGCCGGTGCGCTACGCCGCTCCCTCGCGCGCTTATGTCGAAGCCATGGTCCGCATGGAACTGCACCCCGGCATGACGCGGCGCGATGCCATGGCCGCGCTGGCCGATTCCGTCCCGGAGGAGGGCATCCGCGCCTTCCTGGTGCAGAACCTGGTGTTTGGCGATGGCGCGCCGCGCTGGCGCATCGGGCTTGCCGACATCGCCGCGGGGATGGACGCGATCGAGGATTTCGCGCCCCCGCCCGGCGCGCGCTATGCCGGCGCCGTGCTGTGCATCCGCGGCAGCCGCAGCGACTATATCCAGCCCCGGCACATGGCCGCGATCAGCGGCTTCTTCCCCGCCGTGCGCCACGCCGAACTGCCCGCCGGCCATTGGGTCCATGCCGATGACCCGCATGGTTTCCTGGCGCTGATCGAACCCTTCCTGGAGGCATGACCATGCACATCACCCCCTTCTACGCGGCCCTGCTGGGGCTGATGCTGGTGGCGCTGTCGGTGCGGGTGATCGGCCAGCGCCGGCGCGCCAAGGCCGCGCTTGGCGACAAGGGCGACAAGCTGCTGCAACGCGCCATCCGCGCGCATGCCAATTTCGTCGAATACACGCCCATGGCGCTGCTGCTGATCGCACTCGCCGAATGGCAGGGCGGCCCGGGCTGGCTGGTGCATATCCTGGCAGCCGCCCTGGTGATCGGCCGCGCGCTGCACGCCTGGGGTATTTCCCAGGAACCCGAGCGCTTCATCTTCCGTCAGGCCGGGATGATGCTGACCTTCGGCGTGCTTATCGTGGCAGCCTTGGCGTGTATGGCGGGTTCGCTGTTGTGACCGGCAGCAGCTCCGCCCCCGAGGGCGGCGGCGGCAAGGGGTAGCCGGACAGCGCCGACCACCATTGGCTGGTCAGCTGCTCGCCCCACATCCAATCGGGCTGCCAGGCCATGAAGGCGCCGCCCACCAGCAGCGCCAGCACCAGCAGGCGCTCCCAGCCGGCCAGCACGCGTGCGCCCAGCCAGGCCATGGCGAAGGCGAGTGCGACCGCCATCGCCCAGATCGGCTCCTGCATGTGCCATTGCGCGGTGGCCAGGGCGCCGGCCAGGGGTGCTGTGAACAGCACCAGGAAGGCGACCGCCAGGCTCTCCTCGCGGCCCCGGCCGATCAGCGCATGCACAAAGGGCATGATGCCCAGCGGCACGGCCATCAGGCACCACAGCAGCAGCTGGAAGAAGCTGTCGGAGAGCTGGCCGCCGACCGCGGCATGCCAGGGCGTGTTGACCAGCGCCTCCACGCCATGCATCGGCGCGACCCAGCGCTGCAGGGCCGCACTGGCAGGCTCGCCCAGGGTGGAGGCAGCGACCGCGATGCCGGCGATGGCGACCAGCGTGGGGAAGATGGTCAGCAGGAACAGCGCGATGGCAGACGGCAGATCGCGCGCTTCACGCAGGCCCACCGGCAGCACCACCAGCAGCGGCACGCAGATGTAGAGCGCCGCTGGCGTGGTCAGCACCAGCCCCGCCAGCGCCAGGCCGATGGAGATGAGCGACTGCGCATCCCCCACGCGCGCCGCGCGGTCGAAGGAGACAGCGACCATCCAGACGAGTGCGGCGGTGATCAACAGCGTGGAGCCGGAGGTGGCCAGGATCAGCGTGACCGGGTTCGCCGCCACCGCCACCACGGCGAGCGTGGCGCCCAGCAGCGACCAGCCGCGGCCGCGCATGCGCCAATGCAGGATGGCCATGCCGATGGAGGCGGTGACCAGCGTGACCAGCAACAGCGTGGCAGGCCCGGTGCCCGGGATCAGCCGCAGCAACACCAGCAGCAATTCGGGCAGCAGCTGGCTCGCGGCCTGGGCCGCGATGGCGTGCGGCTGCCACAGCGCTTCCATCTGCGGCAGCAGCCAGCCGGCGCGGGTCAATTGATCGGCCGCCAGCATGAAGCCCAGGAAGCACAACCCGCCCACGGCGGCCGAGACCATCGCACCGCGGTTGGTGACGAAGGCGGCGTGCCGGGCCTCGGCGGCGGCCGCCTGGTTCATTGCGCGGCCTGTTGCCGGATATCGGCGATGGTCGATTGCGTGACCTTGCTGGTGCCGTGCTGGGTCTTCTCCCAGAAATGCGGCTTCACGATCAGCTGGTACAGCGCCTTGTAGGCGGCCACCGAATGCATGACCCAGTAGATCGGCGCCAGCAGCGCCCAGGGCATCAGGCTGAACCAGCCACGCTTCGCCGCCGCCACCATGGTCATGTAGACATACATCGCATTGCCCACGACCAGGTTGAACAGCGCGAACCAGATGATGGGTTCAGGGAAGTAGGGCGAGACGATGTTCTGGCCGAAGATCAGGCCGATCGCCGTGGTCAGCCACAGCACCGGGTTCAACAGTGCCGTCAGCACCGGGAAGCCGATGAAGAAATGGAACCCCCAGAAGCCGGCACCGCCGAGGTTGCGATACAGCTTGATGGGGTGGCGCATATGCACGAGCCAAGTCTGCATATAGCCCTTGATCCAGCGGCTGCGCTGGTTGATCCAGCTGCGCCAGACGCCATTGGCTTCCTCGAACGTCGTCGAGTTCATCACCGCCACCTGGTAGCCCTGCTGCGTCATGCGCACGCCCAGATCGGCGTCTTCGGTCACGTTATAGGGGTCCCAGGCGCCGAGTTCCTTCAGCACCGCGGTGCGGAAATGGTTCGACGTGCCGCCCAGCGGAATGGGGATCTTCAGCGCATGCAGGCCCGGCAGCAGGTAGTCGAACCAGTTGCTGTATTCGAGCGTGAACATCCGCGTCAGGAAGTTCTCGCGACGGTTGAAGTAGTTCAGCCGCGCCTGGATGCAGCCCACCGATTGCGGGCTGCGCTTGAACATGGCCACCGCCTTCTTGAGCTGGTCCGGCTCGGGGATGTCCTCGGCGTCGAAGACCACGATGTATTCGCCGCGCGCGAAACGCAGCGCGTAGTTGCAGGCCTTGGGCTTGGTCTTCGGGTAGGAGGTGGGGACGCGGATGATCTCGAACACGCCCTCGGCCTTGAGCGCCTTGGCGGCCTCGATGGTCTCGTTGTCGTCCTGTTCCAGCACCAGCTTCACGTCGAGCTTGGCAAGCGGGTAGTCCATGCGGCGCATGGAATGCACCAGGATCGGCAGCACCTCGGCCTCGCGGTACATCGGCACCAGCACGGTATAGACCGGCAGGTCCTCGGGCTTGAGTGCCGCCACTTCCTCATCGGTGACGGAGACATCCACCGAATGATGCGCGCCCTTCCAGGTCAGCAGGAAGCGGAAGCCGAAGGACAGCAGGTAGAACACCGTGATCGCGGCCGAGAGGGTGATCAGCGTCGTGGTCGGCGCCAGGAACAGCGCCAGCAGCAGCAGCATGCCGATCGCCCAGCCGACCACGGCCTGCGGCGTGGTGATCACCTGCTTGGCGGAGAGTTCGGGCGTTGCGATGTGCAGCGATTCCCGCGCTTCCTGGTCGGCCAGCACGTCGAAGCGCTTCTGCAAGGCCCAGAGCACGTCGAACTTGGCGGTGACCGCCCAGCCCAGGCGTTCATGCGGGTAGCGGCGCATCGCCCAGGCCAGCACATCGGGTGCGGCGGGGCGCTGGGCTGCCAGCAGCAGCGCGCCATTGGCCGCGCGCTTCCAGGGCAGCACGCCGAGCGAGAGATAGGCGTCGCGGTCGGCGGCATCGAGCAGCGCGGCATCGGGCGGTTCGGCGATCAGATCGGCCAGCGGCAATCCGGTGCTGGCCGCGGTCGCCAAGGCCCAGTCGCGCGGGGAGATGGTGCCCTCGGCGACCAGCGCCTCGCCGATCGTGGTGTTCCAGTTGGTGGCATTGTCCCGGGCCTTGGCCAGCGCGGAGGCGTCGATCCGGCCGCGCAGCATGAGCTGCGCGAGCGCACCTTCGTCATCGGCCGATGTGGTCAGGCCCATGGAATTCAGCCTCCGCGGCGGCGCAGGCGCAGGATCGCCCAGAGCACCAGGCCTGCCAACAGGATCCAGGCCGCGATGAACAGCTCATTGCGCCATTGCGCGAGCAGCGAGGCACCGCCGATGCCGGCAATCGCGGGTGCGGCCCCATCGCGGCGGTCATCCACGGCGGCGGCGACCGGCCGGGTGTCGAACACCGCGGGCAGCGTGGCACCGTCCAGTACGGCGACATTGCCCGAGGAGAGCACGGCCGGCGTGGTCAGGCTGCGCTCCTGGCCCGGCGAGAACCACAGGCCCGGCACGCCGCCGGTGGCCGAGACCAGCTGGATCACCGACAGGCCGGCGGCGGGCGAGACCTCGACGCGGGACTGGTTGCGCTCATTCTGCAGCACGATGCGGCCGAGGTCCGGACGCAGCAGGCCGCGTGCCTCGATCTCGGCCGGTGCGGTGCGGCTGAGGACGACGAAAGGCCGGTCCAGCCGCGCGCCGGAGGTCACTTCCAGCGCATGCGGGCGGGCATTGGCGCGGCTGAGCAGCAGCGCCAGGTTGGGGATCGAGGCCACCGCCTCATTCGGTGGCACATCGACGCGCACCAGGCCCGGGCGGTCATTGGGCACCCAGAAGCCCGAGAAATCCGACGGTGTCGGCCAGCCATCGGCCAGCAGGATCTGCGAGGCACCGGAGAGCTGGAACAGGAAGCTGCCATCGCAGGCCGGGCGGAAGCCGATGCGCGCCAAGCGCAGCACCAGGCGCATGCGGTGCTGGGTGAATTCCGGCGGCAGGCGCAGCGTGATGCCATCCATGATGACGCTGTCGCGATAGGTCTCGGACCAGACGATCCGGTCACCCACGCGCAGCGTGGCGGAGATGGCATTGCCCGGCGGCATGACCGGGCCGCGGCCGATCAGGCGCAGCCCCACCGGGCGCTTGCCGGGCGGGATATGCGTGAAGGGGATTTCGAACTCCATCACGCCTTCGGAGAAGATGTTGATCTCCGGCCGGCCGATGCGCGCCTCGTTGAAGGTGATGGCGTCGATGCCCGGCATCTGGGAGTTCAGCGGCACGCCCGCACCCACGGCCGACGGCACGAAACGCATGGTGTTCGCGGCTTCGACCAGCGCGCGGGCGGCGGAGGTGTCGGCTACGCGCAGGCGGGCGAATTCGCCGCCCGATTCCACCGAAAGCGGCGCGCCGCCGCGGCCGATGACGATGCGCGCGCGCGGATCGCCGGGCGGGGCCATGACCGGCCGCGCGCCACGATTGACCAGGGCCACGGCAACGGTCAGCGCGGCCTCGATATCCTGCAAGGTGGTGGAGGCGGGCAGGGAGATGGGCACATCGCCCACCAGCCGGCGCCAGACCACGCCCACGCCCTCATCGCCCTCGCCATCGACGCGCAGGCGCGTATCGGGGTGGATGTGGCTCCAGACGGCAGGCGTGTCGTTGTCGAAGCACAGCACATCGCGCTGCAGCGCCTGGTCACCCTGGAAGCGCACGCGCAGGAAGTCGGTGCGGGCGAGCGCGGGCGGCACGGGGACGACGGTATTGGCCTCGCCCTCACGCACCGGAATGGTGCCGATCGGCACGTCATTGGCGATGATGGTCATCGAGGAGAGCGCATCGAGCATGGGGCTCGGATTGATGCGCACCGAAAGCTCGGCGTTGCGGGGGTTGGCGGGCATCGGGAAGAAGATTTCCTGCATCCCACGGGAGCCGCGCACGATGACGCCGTCCGCGAAGCCCAATTCGCGCAGCGAATTGGCTTGCGACTGGCCGGCTGCGCATAGCGCTGCGAGCGCCAGGCCCACACCGGCCATGCGGCGCATCATGCGCCCGATTGCTTCCTGCTGCATGCCCGTCAATCCTCTTCCTGCCAGCGCAGATCTACAACTTAACGCGAGGCGTGGATACAAACCAACCCCCATCTATTCCAAAAATCGCAACATGTCTCCCCTAAAGAGAGGTTGATGGCTTGACAGAATTTCTAGCAATGGTTGTAGATCGCCACAACCCGCTGCGTCATTCCTGCCGCGCCCATTTCGCGATACATCTTGCCGATGCTCCGCTCGATCCTGCTCGCCCTCGATGACACCCCAGGCGCCGTCGCCGCCCGCAACATGGCCCTGGCACTCGCCCGCCAGCATGGCGCCAGGCTGACCATGGCCGGGCTATCGGCCCATGATGATGGTATGGAGCCCACGCCGCTCGGCGCCTCGGCCTTCGCGGAACATCGCAACGCCGTGCTGGCCGCGCGCCAGCAGGCCGAGAATGCCGCCATGCTGGAGGCAGCCCGCACCGCCGCGGGGTCCACACCCTTCGAGACCATCACCCTCGATGACGCGCCCGAGCCTGCGCTGCTCGCCGCGGGCCTCGGCCATGACCTGATCATTGTGGGCCGCGATTCCACCCTGGGCCGCGAGGGCTGCGAGGATGGGCTGGCGCCGGCCATCCCCGCCCTGGTCGAGGATGGCGCGCGACCGTTGCTGGTGGTCCCGCCCGGCTGGACGGGTGCCGATGGCCCGGTGCTGGTGGGCCTGGGCGATTGCGCCGCAGCGCAGCGCACCTTGCAGGCGCTCGCGCAGCTCGGTTTGGCCGCGGGCGGACGCTGCGTGGTGCAGGCGCTCGATTCGGCGATGGCCGAGGCCGCCGCCGGCTATCTCACGCTGCATGGCGCCAGCGCCGAGGGCATGGCGCCCGGCGAGATCACGCCCGAATTGCTGCTGGCCGAGGCGCGGGCGATGCATGCGAGCCTACTTGCGATCGGCATTGGCGGCGGTCGCGGGCTGTGGTCGCTGCTCTTCGGCAGCCCGGTTGCGCAATTGCTGCGCGAGGCGCCCTGCCCCGTCTTCATCCATGGCTGATTTCCCGCTTCTGAATTTCAGTAGCCTGCTCATGTGCCAGTTCAGTGGTTCGCCGGCACAGCCGGCAGGCTTCTGAGCGGTCGCTACGCTGCAAAAACAACGGGCCAGTGGCACGAGACAGAAGTTCACTGATACAGCGAACTTCTGATTCGGGACACCAGCAGAGAATCACCGCCAACCAGAAATGGACAACCATGGCCCGGCTAGGACGCTCGACCAGATCAACACTGTTGGAAATTTTCTGACACCGAGTTATTCTTCTCACGAGCAGAACAGGCGGGGCAGGCCAATGAAGGTCCACACAGCGTGTCAGGTCGGACCGATCTTGCGGCTTGCCCGTCTTGCGGGACTGTGTGTCGCTCTTCTGTTTACGGCGGGCTGCGCGTGGGCGCCACTTGGACGCATCTCGATGCCGACCCTTCCGACGACTTCGGGCGCCGGAGCCACGCCCATCCGTCTCTCCGTCGAGGACGGATTGCCAGCAGGGCATTCCATCTACCTCAGTGCAGTATATAGCCAAGGCGTTCTCAGTTCACGAACACCGCAACGACCGGACCGCAACCCTCAGGGCTTCCGCGACACAGTTGATGGCGCTTTCCGCGATGCATTCCAGGCTCGAGGCTTCCCTGTCGGACAACGCGGCCGGCATCTCACGATCACGCTTGCGGATGCATTTTGGTGCATGGCTACGTTCTTTGATGGCGGCATGAATGTAGTCACTGGCCCTGGCCTTTTTGTCGCGGCCCCGACCAGCGCTGTGTTTTCGACAGCCCAAATCTGGGTCGTCGCAACTGTTCAAGACGAGGGCAGCAATGAGGTGTTCAGGCGCCGCTATAGCGCAGTTCACGCATTCAGAGGCTTCGGCCCACTGCCAAGGGATCAATTGGTGCGCGTAGTGCGAGATGTGGCGGTGAGCCTCACAGGAGACGAGATGCTCATCGCAGCCTTGCGTGAGGGCGGCCGCCGGCTTCAGCCAGGGACAGCGGCCGATCTGATTGTTGGACCTCCCCCCGGCCCATGCTGAACAACCGGCGCAACTACTGCTTCGCGATCCTTCATTTTCATCCGGCCTGCCAGTTCGCGTTTTTGCGGCAGCCCGGACGGTGTGGCGGCTGCGCCTACTTGGGTTCGATGGCAGCAAACGAGCCTTGGATCTGCTCGTTCGGATCAGGACCGCCCTGACCGTGAACGCCGCAGGCGGTCTCGGGAAGGTCATGAGTCGCGGGCACGAAGATGGCTTTGCCGAGGTAGCTAGGGCGATCGCGGCCTGTGGTCGCTGCTCTTCGGCAGCCCCGTCGCGCAATTGCTGCGCGAGGCGCCCTGCCCGGTCTTCATTCATGGCTGAGGCGCGCTACCGCCGCGCGGCGAACTGCGCTAACAGCCGGCCATGACCGATACCGTTCCCGTGGACCCGAAGCTGCTCGAGA
>JAIXVH010000123.1 GCA_027483125.1 Acetobacteraceae bacterium
GCCTCCATGTGGGTCGGCAACCTGATGCTGCTGGTCATCAACCTGCCGCTGATCGGCATGTGGGTGGCGCTGCTGAAGGTGCCCTACAAGTATCTCTACCCGTCGATCCTCGTCTTCTGCTCGATCGGCGTGTACTCGCTGAACAACAACGTGTTCGACGTCTACATGACGGTGCTCTTCGCGGTGTTCGGCTACATGTGCTCGAAGCTCAAGCTGGAAGCGGCGCCGCTGCTGATCGGCTTCGTGCTGGGGCCGATGATGGAAGAGCATCTGCGCCGTGCGATGCTGCTCTCGCGCGGCGACTGGGGCGTCTTCATCCAGCGCCCGATCTCGGCGACGCTGCTGGGTATTGGCGCTGTGGCGCTGCTCGCGATGATGTTGCCCAACCTGCGCAAGGGCAAGGAAAAGGCGATGGCGGAATAGTCGCCATCCGGTTCACAAACCGCGCCGCGGAGGGCAACCTCCGCGGCGTTTTTCGTGCGGGTCTGATCCGCGGAGGCCGGATGGCCGGAGCGGTGAATCAGCCCCGCTGACAGGGGGATGCGATGGATCTGCAACTCGCGGGGCGCGTGGCGCTGGTGACGGGCGCATCGGCCGGTCTTGGCCGCACCATTGCGCGCATGCTGGCCGAGGAGGGCTGCAAGCTCGCGCTGGTCGCGCGCCGTCGCCCATTGCTGGACAGTCTGGCGGCCGAGATTCCGCAGGCCGAACCGCTGGTCATCGAGCAGGACATCACCGCCCCGGATGCCGCCGCGCGCATCCGCGATGCGGTGCTGGCCCGCTTCGGCCGCTGCGACATCCTGGTCAATAATGCCGGTGGCTCGCGTCCGCAGCCCGATCTCGGCACGCCCGAGATCTGGGCCGAGGCGATGGAGTTGAACTTCCATGCCGGCCTGCGCATCACCCATGCGCTGGTTCCGGCGATGCAGGCGCAGCAATTCGGCCGCATCATCAACCTGACCGGCCAGGACGAGCCGCATAACGTCAATGCCGCCAATGCGCCCAATGGCGCCGTGCATATCTGGGCCAAGGCGCTGTCGCGTACGCTCGGCCTCCACGGCATCACGGTGAATTCCATCCCGCCGGGCCGTATCCATTCCGAGCAGATCGACAACCGCATCATGCCCACGGCCGAATCGCAGCGGCATTGGGCGGAAACCCAGGTACCCGTCGGCTATATCGGGGAGCCTGAGGATCTGGGCGTGCTGGTCTGCTTCCTGGCCTCGCCGCGCGCGCGCTACATCACCGGCCAGGTGATCCATGTGGATGGAGGGGCGCGGCGCTTTCCGCATTGAGCGGCGCCGTGCCCTGGTCTGGCAGGGCGGCGAGCAGACTGGCCGCCGGCCCCAGCCGCGGATGCGACCAGTCCGGCGCCACCTCCAGCAGCGGTTCCAGCACGAAGCGGCGCTGGTGCAGGCGCGGATGCGGCAGGATGGGTGCGGCCTCGCGCGTCAGCCCATTCATGGCCAGCAGGTCCAGGTCGAGCGTGCGCGGGGCGTTGGGGTAGGGGCGCGCGCGGCCGAAGCCTTCCTCGATCGCGTGCAGCGCGGCGAGGAGTGCCTCGGGTTCGGCAGCACCCTCGAGCCGCGCCACGCCATTGACGAAATCCGGCGCATCGGGCGGGCCGCCGATTGCCGCCGTTGCCCACCAGCGCGACAGCGCCGCCAGGCGCAGGCCGGGCAGGGCCGACAGCGCCTGGGCGGCGGCCTGGCAGGTCTCAAGCGCAGTGCGCCCATCCGGCGCGGGCAGATTGGCGCCGATGCCGATCAGGATCACGCGCGCGGCGCCAGTTCCGCATCCACCGCCCGCAGCAGCGCCGGCGCCTCCGGCCCCACCCGCGTCGCGAAGCCCTGCACCCGCAGCCCATCGCGCGAGACCAGGTATTTGTGGAAATTCCAGGCTGGTGCCCCACCGCCGCGCGCGGCGAGCCAGGCGAAGAACGGGTCCGCCCCCGCGCCGCGCACCCGCGTCAGCCCGGCCATGGGGAAGGTGATGCCGAACATCGTGTCGCAGAATTCGCGCACCCGCCTGGCATCGGCATGTTCCTGGTTGAAGTCGTTGGACGGCACGCCCAGCACTGTCAGGCCACGCGGCTCCAGCCGGTCATGCAGGCGTTGCAGCCCCTCATATTGCGGGGTGAAGCCGCACATGCTGGCGGTGTTGACCACCAGCAGCGCGCGGCCACGGAATTCGGACAGCGGCAGCGTGCCACCCTCCAGCCGCGACAATGAAAAGCCCCAGGCATCCTGGGCGGCATCGGCGGTGCTCATCGCGGCCATTCCCAGCAGCAGCGCACGGCGGTCAACCATAGCGTTCCTCCGTCCATGGATCGGCGTTGTTGTGATAGCCGCGGACTTCCCAGAAGCCCGGCTGGTCCTCGGCGCGGAATTCGATGCGCGTCACCCATTTGGCGCTTTTCCAGAAATACAGATGCGGGATGACGATGCGCGCGGGGCCGCCATGCACGCGCTCCAGGGGCGCGTCGTTCCAATGCGTGGCGACCAGGTTTTCCGGGCGCGCGAAGGCTTCCAGCGGCACATTGGTCGTGTAGCCATCATAGCTGTGGAAGACGATGTGCGTCGCTTCGGGGCGCGGCTGAACCATGTCCAACAGCGTCATCGCACCCACGCCGCGCCAGACATTGTCGTAGCGTGACCAGGCGGTGACGCAGTGGATGTCGTTCAGCCATTCGGCCTGGGGCAGGGCGCAGAACGCCTCCCAGTCCAGTGCCAGGCGGTTGGTGACCAGCCCCTCCAGCCGCAGCCGCCAGCGATCGCGCGCGACATCGGGCTGCACGCCAAGGTCCAGCACGGGGAAGTCGGTCACCAGGCGCTGGCCTGGCGGCAGGCGCTCCTCCTCGGGGCGCGCGGTGCGGCCGGTCAGCAGGCGGCCATCGCGCGCCCATTCCTGCTTGCGCGCGACCAGTTTTTCGCGGCCCGGGGCGATGGGGTTGGCGGTCTCGTCCATGGCTGGCTCCGTGCTGTCGGGATACGTGTCCTTCGCCGGGACAGATGCAAGGGTTTCGCGCGCCGCACAACGCGGCTAAAGCGCGCGCAGCCTTGGAGTGACCATCATGCATCGTCGCAGCCTGCTTGCCGCCCCCGCCCTGCTGGTGACCGCCCTGCCGGCTGGCAGCTACCTGGCGCGTCCCGCGCGGGCGCAATGGGCGCCCGCGCGCGGGGTGACCATGACCGTGCCGTTTGCCGCCGGCGGCAGCCCGGACGTGCTGGCCCGGCTGATGGCGCCGCATGCGCAAGGCCTGCTGGGCCAGCCGGTCACGGTGGAGAACCGCACCGGCGCGGGCGCCATCGTCGGCGCCCAGCATGTGCTGCGCCAGCCGGCCGATGGGCATAGCGTGCTGATTGCGCCGATCGGCGCGCTGACCGGCCCGCTGATGGTGCCGACCGCCCCCTATGACCCGATGCGCGATTTCCGCCATGTCGTGCCGCTGGCGATCACACCCACGGTGCTGGTGGTGCGCCCCGGCTTTCCCGCGAACACCGTGCAGGAATGGCATCGCGTGGTGCAGGCGGCGCGGCCTGGCACCTACAGCTATGCCTCGGGCGGGGTGGGCAATCCGGCGCATCTGGCGGCCGAGCTGTATCGCTCGATGACGGGCGCGGACATCACGCATATTCCGTTCCGCGGCAGCGGCGCCGCGGTGCCGGAACTGCTCGCCGGCCGGGTGGATTTCTCCATCATCGACCTGCCCACCGTGGCGCCGATGATCGCGGCGCGCGAATTGCGCGGCCTGGCCGTGGGCACCGCCGAGCGCATCGCAGCCCTGCCGGACCTGCCCACCATGGCCGAGAGCATCCTGCCCGGCTTCGAGGCCTATTCCTGGGTGATGTGGTGGGTGCCCGCCGCCACCCCCGCGCCTGCCGTGGCGCGACTGAACGAGGTCGGCAATGCGGTGATCCGCCAGCCCGATGTGATTGCCCGCGGGGCCCAGGCGGGCTTCGTGCTGACCGGCGGGTCGGAGGCGGATGCGGCGCGGCACATGGCGGCCGAGCATGCCCGCTGGTCACGGGTGATTCGTGAGCGCGGGATCCGGATGGATAGCTAGCAGGCGAAAAACTGGATAGATCGGCTCGGCGGCGCCTTTCCGCGCAGGAGGCGTTCTAGCCTGGACAGGATGCTAAAGCATCCTGTCCACCGCTCGGCCTGTCCTGCACGAAAACGCGCTCGCCGATCCTCAGCCAGCAGTTTCTCAGCAGCCAGCTAGGCCGGGATGTCCGGGGTCATCTGGTTTTCCAGCCAGCTGATCTCGTCCTTGAGCTTCAGCTTGCGCTTCTTGAGCCGCGCCACATGGATGGCGTCCGTGCCCGCCGGCTCAAGCCGCGCGATCACGGTGTCCAGGTCCCGGTGTTCGGTTCGCAATTCATGCAGTCGGCGCAGCAGGTTGTCCCTGTCGATGATCATGGGCCGTGCAGATCTCCGTCTCCCAGCCACATAGCGCCAAGCCGCGCCCCTGGTCCAGCGCGCAGGCCCGCCATACTCTGCGCCGCATGATCGACACCGCCCGCTTCCTGGCCGACCTGCACGAATTGCGGCAGATCGGCGCCTTCAAGACCGGCGTGCACCGGCCGACCTATACGCCCGATGACATGCGCAGCCGCCACTGGCTGATGGACCGCATGCGCGAGGTGGGGCTTGTGCCCAGCATGGATGGCCTGGGCAATGTGCTGGGTCGCCACCCCGGACCTGGGCCGCATCTGCTGGTGGGCAGCCATATCGAGACGCAGGACGAGGCCGGCTGGCTGGATGGCGCGCTTGGCGTGGTGGCGGGGCTGGCACTGGCCCGCGCCGGGCTTGCCGTCGATGTCGTCGCGTTTGCTGACGAGGAGGCGCATTACGGCAGCTTCCTGGGCAGCCGCAGCCTGATCGGCGAGGTCACCGAGGCCGAGATCGACGCCGCGCGCCATTGCATCCATGGCAAGCCGCTGCGCGAGGCGCTGGCCGAGGCGGGGCTGGCGGGCCTGCCGCGCGCCAGGCTCGACCCCGCGCGCTACAAGGGTTTTCTGGAACTGCATATCGAACAGGGCTCCAAGCTGGAGAATGCCGGGCTGCGCAGCGGCGTGGTCACCGGCATTTTCGGTGTGCGGCTGTTCCGCATCACGGCCATCGGCCAGCAGGACCATACCGGCGGCACCACCATGGCCGAGCGGCGCGACGCGCTGGTGGCCATGACGCGTGTGCTGGCGATGATCGATGCCGAATTCCCCCGGCATATCGGCGATGGCACGGTCTGGACCTGCGGCCGGCTGGTGGTGGAGCCCAATGCGCCGCACATCATCCCTGGCCGGGCAGAGGCCATCTTCTCCTTCCGCGACCTGGACGAGGCGGTGCTGGACCGGCTCTCCGACACGCTGCGCCGCATCGTGGCCGAGGTGGACCGGCGCGACCGTTGCGCCGTCACGCTCGAACCTGTCAGCCGTTCGGCGGCGGCGCTGGCTGATCCCGCGCTGCATGCGGCGCTGATCGGGGCCGCCAACCGCCATGCCAATGGCGCCTGGCAGCCGATGCCTTCAGGCGCGATCCATGACGCGCAGCACATGGCCAAGGTGATGCCGGCGGCCATGCTGTTCACGCCCTCGATCGGCGGCATCAGCCATCATTGGAGCGAGGACACGAAGGAGGAGGATCTGGTGCTGGCGATCCGCATCCTGGCGGATGCGGCTGCCCTGGCGGGTGCGAGCCCGAACCGGTCAGGCTGAATTGGCCTCTCGGAAACCCTAGACCCCGCTGGTGATCGTGCAGCCGGGATTGGCCGGCGAACCCACCAGGCGTGCGGTCTTCAAGCTGTCCAACCCCATCGCCACGCGGCAGGCCTGCATCCAGTTGCCATCGCGCAGCACCTGCCAGGACACCGTCACATGCACGGCCTGGGGCCGGCGCATGCAGAGCCGGCTGCCATTCGGGTCCCAGGCGACGGGGAAAGTGTATCGCTCGGTGACCTGCATCTCCGCATTGCGAAACACGACGGTGGCGCGTGCCCCGGTTTCGGTGGCCAGCGCGTTGCGCATGCAGAAGGAGAACGGGACAGCCTGTGCCATGGCCGGCGACCATTGCGCCGCGGGCAGCAGCACGGTCAGGCAAGCCAGGGCGGCAAGGCGGGTGCGGCGCATGGTGCTGGTTTCCGATCCGAAGCCGGCGGTTGGTCCCGCCGGCTGTCGCGATCCTGGAGCGGTGCCGTGTTCGGCGCCAATCGATAGGTCGTCGTGAAGCTATAGAGAGCACCTATCGCTGGGCGTGCAGCGCGAAGCTCAGCCCTCGATCCTGATCCCCAATTCGCGAATCAGCGGCCGCCAGACCCGGTTCTCGGCCTCGACGAAGGCGTTGAATTCCGCCGGCGACCAGGGCCGATACTCGATGCCAAGCAGCCCCAGCCGCTGCTGCAACTCCGGCGATTGCATGGCGGTGATCATCTCGCGCGAGAGCCGCTCGATCACCGCAGCCGGTGTTGCGCGCGGCACGCTCATGCCCTGCCAGCCATAGGCGACGGCTTCGGCGAAGCCCA